>NZ_CP022985.1:4750000-4858325 GCF_003425985.1 Mariniflexile sp. TRM1-10 | reverse complement strand
TCTAAAGTTCTTTTATATCGATTTCAAAAAGGTGATTGAAAGCTTCGAAAACTGATTTCGCCTCTTTTTTTCTAACAGAAATTGTTATTTGGCAATCCATTTCTAATTTTTGATTAGTAATGTTTAAATTTTTCTCCTTAATAATACGCATTACGGTATTCATGTTTTTATAATCGAAAGCGATTATATAGTCAACATTGATAGTTTTTTCAACAATGGATGCTTCTTCAAGGGTTAATTGCGCCGTTGCTTTGTAAGCACTTATTAAACCACCAACGCCTAATTTTATACCGCCAAAATAACGAACCACTACAATTAAAATGTTGGTAACTTCAAACGATTGTATTTGACCGTAAATAGGCATGCCCGCAGAATTACTAGGTTCGCCATCATCATTGGCACGATACAAAATATTTTCTGTTCCTAGTTGGTAGGCATAGCACCAATGTCTGGCGGCATGATGTTCTTTTTTTAATGCGTCTAGATGCAGTTTTACATCGTCTTCATTTAAAACAGGATAAGCATAACCAAAAAACTTACTGTTTTTTTCTTTAAATAAAATACCTTCGACTGAAGTTTCAATGGTTTTATATGTGTCTTTTTCAATCAAACCAATTAAAATAAACTATTTTTAATTTTAAATAAGTTTGCAATGTCTTCGGTTTTAGGGTTGATGTGCCATGTTTCTATACCTAATAGTTTAGCGGTATGGCAATTATCATTGTTATCATCTATGAAAAGACATTCATTTGCATTCAGTTTGTTTTCCTTTAAAACAAAGTCGAAAATCTCGCGGTTTGGTTTTCTTAAATTGATTTCGTGCGATAAATAAAATACATCAAAGCAATTTTTAAATACTTCGTAAAACGGTACCTGTTTTTTAATCCAATCTATGTGAAGTTCGTTGGTGTTGCTTAAAAGAATGAGCTTGTATTTTGAAGTCGCTTTTAATTGTTTTAAAAATTCCAATCGATGTTCGGGAAAATCTTTCAGCATAAAATTCCAAATGTCTATGAGTTCGTCATTTGAAAGATTTGGAAAGTTTTCGCTGTAAAACTCAATAAATTCTTCGGTTGAAATTAAACCCTGTTCGTAAAAGCTGTTAAAGGCAGTCATTTCCTCCGAAAAGGCATCAATTTTAAATTCGTTAAAAGTACGCTTGATAGCGCCTTCAATATCTAAATTGATGAAGACATTGCCAAAGTCGAATATAATGGTTTTAATCATTTTTGTAGGTTTTAAGCGTATCGCCCATAATGGTTTCTTCAGAAATTAATGTTTCTGAGAATTTTGGAGCTTTTACTCCTTTTTTGAAGTGGATGTTTCCTGTAAATACGCGCGCTTCATCCCAAAGATTTTCATCAATAAATGTTTGTAATGTTTTTACACCGCCTTCAATAATTACAGAATTGATGTTGTTCTTAAAGAGTATATCGCAAATTTGCTGTGCTGTATTTTTTGAAAAATCAATGTCCTTATTTGAAAGTGTTATGGTTTTAGCTTCATTATTAAAAACGGTATATGCTTCAGAAAGCTTGTTCTCTTTATCAATGACAATACGGATAGGGTTTTGCCCTGTCCAATCCCTTGCCGTTAAACTCGGGTTGTCTTGCAGAACCGTATTGGTCCCTACTAAAATGGCTTGTTCTTCGGCACGCCATTTATGAACCAGTTGCCTGGAATATTCATTGGTTATCCAAACGGGTTTTTGTTCGTTTTTAGTTTCCGGAGCTATAAAGCCATCAGCCGTTTCTGCCCATTTTAAAATGATATAAGGGCGTTTTTTGTTGTGAAATGTAAAAAAACGTTTGTGGTGCGCTTTACATTCGTTTTCTGCAATTCCAATAACCACATGGCAACCCGCTTTTTTTAGTTTTTCAATCCCTTTTCCTGCTACTTGTATATTGTCGTCAATACAGCCAATAACTACATGGGGTATTTGATGCTTAATGATTAAGTCGCTACAAGGTGGTGTTTTCCCAAAATGGGAGCAGGGTTCTAAAGTGACATATATTGTGGATTCCTTTAAAAGTGATTTGTCCTTTACCGAGTTAATTGCATTTACTTCGGCATGATTACCACCATAAGCACTGGTGAAGCCTTCGCCTATAATTTGATTGTTATGAACAATGATGCTACCTACCATGGGATTAGGTCTGGTAGTGCCTAAGCCGTTTTTGGCAATGTCTATACAGCGTTTTAAATATGTTTCGTGACTGGTCAAAAAATATGGATTATTTTATTTTTACTTCTTCGGTTTTGTCAATAGCATAGGTATGCGAAAAGCCTAAAACTTTGTAGTTAATCGCACCTTTATACTGTACGGTCATTTTTTTGGTTAGCAAGCTGCCAATTAAACTGCTTAAATGTTCATCGCCAAAAATACTATCAACAGGCACATGGGCTGTTAAAGGTATTGAAAAATCTTTTTTAGCAGGCACTTCAAATTTTTTAGACGAAACCGAAGCCATTTCGCTATCGTTAACAAAAACTTTTATGTTATTAACATGCAATTCGCCGCTAATAATATTTGGGTTTTCAAAAAAAGCATCTGCGGTAAGAATAATGTATTCTGGGGTGGATTCAAGAATTTTTATATTTTCAACTCCTAAAAATTCGGGTTTCTCATTTACGGAACAGTTTAAAAAGGTAAGCAATATTGTTGATAAGATTATAATGCGTTTCATCCCAATTTTTTTAGATTTTGTATCTTCATCCCGATAAATTTCGATACAAAATTAACATTTTAAAGTGAGTAAAGATACTATAGTTATTCGGAAAATAGAACCTAGTGATAACGCTCAAATAGAGCAGATCATTAGGGCATGCTTTCATGAGTTTAAAATTCCTTTGGAAGGTACGGCGTATTCAGACGAAGAAACACCACGCATGTACGAATCGTATCAAAACGATAATGATGTTTATTTCGTAATTGAACAGGATGGTGAGATTTTGGGCGGTGGTGGCATAAAACCTTTAAAGGATTTTGAAGAGGATGTGTGTGAAATCCAAAAGATGTATTTTTCACCTAAAGTAAGAGGGAAAGGTTATGGAAGGCTCCTTTTTGAAAATTGTTTGTCTGCTGCTAAAAATTTAGGGTATAAACAATGTTATTTGGAATCCACGCCACAACTTAAAGCTGCTATTCATATTTATGAAAGTTACGGATTTAAACATTTAAAAGGTGCTTTAGGAAATACGGGGCATTACTCCTGTGGTGTTTGGATGGTAAAGGATTTATAATTAACGATTTTGATTTACATTGCCTAGAACTGCTTTTTTTGGTAGTTCTGGACTCTCCAAAGGAGATGTGAATTGGATACCGGAGGCAAGGTCTTCGTGGAATTATTTAGATTAAAAAGAAAAACTTTGAATTTAAAAGACCTACAAAATACATTTCATAAAGAGTTAGACCTTTTATATGGAAAAGAAGAAGTAGATAGTTTCTTTTTTATGTTGGTTGAATCTTATTATAAAGTTTCTAGGCTACAATTGGCAATGAAACCCCAATTTTCACTTGAAAATTATGATGCTATTTTAGGTGCTTTGGAATTACTAAAAATGCACCAACCCATACAATATATACTAGGTTACACCGAATTTTATGGATTGCCTTTTAAAGTAAACGAACATACCTTAATACCAAGACCTGAAACTGAAGAGTTGGTTGCATGGATTTTAAATCACCAACCAATAACCACCAACCACCAACTAGGTATATTAGATATCGGAACGGGGAGTGGTTGCATAGCCATTTCATTGGCAAAACATTTACCAAATGCCAAAGTTTATGGCTTAGATGTAAGTCATAACGCTTTAAAAATAGCTAAGGAAAACGCTGGGCTAAATAAGGTTCATGTTGAATTTATTGAAGCCGACATATTAAATTCTGAAACTTGGAATTCGGATTTTCAAAATTTGAATTTTGATATCATTGTTTCAAACCCACCGTATGTGAGGGAGCAAGAAAAGCAGCGTATGAAACCCAATGTGTTAGATAACGAACCGCATTTGGCATTATTTGTTAAAGATGAAGATCCGTTATTGTTTTATAAAGCGATTACACGATTTGCTATTGATAAATTGTCTAAAAACGGGAGGTTGTTTTTTGAGATCAATGAGTATTTTGGAAGTGATATGATTCAGTTATTGGTAAAAAACCAATTTACCAATATCGAATTAAAGCAAGATATGTTTAAAAAAGATAGAATGATAAAAGGGGTGTGGAGTCCCCCTCAATGATTTTAGAAAATAATTTTTAGTACATGATAAAAATTCAAATATATTCAGATGTCGGTCTGAGCCTTTCGACTGCGCTCAAGATAAACTAAAATCAAAGACATTGGAAATATTGTTTTTAATAGCATTTCGACTTTAGTATATCTTGAGCTTTTATCTTCAAATGAAAATATATTTTCATTTGAAGATAAAAGCTCAGCTTCCGAAAGGCTCAATGTGACACGCTTCATTTTTGTTATGTACTAAAAAAATAATTATAAATAATATATTTGTGAATTAGTGGCAAATACTATGGATATAGAACAGCAAATACAAAGCTTACGCAACGAATTAAATCAGCATAATTATAACTATTACGTGCTTGATAATGCAACGATTTCTGATTTTGAATTCGATAGCAAATTAAAAGAACTTCAAGATTTAGAAGCGAAGCACCCGGAATTTTTCGATGCCAATTCACCAACACAACGCATAGGAGGTGAGGTAACCAAAAATTTTGAAACGGTTCCACATGAATATCGTATGTATTCGCTGGATAATTCTTATTCAAAAGAAGATTTGTTAGATTGGGAAACGCGCATAAAAAAGCAAATAGAAGGTGATATTCAATACACTTGCGAACTAAAATATGATGGTGCTTCCATTAGTTTAACTTATGAAAATGGCGTTTTTGTAAAAGCAGTGACTAGGGGGGACGGTTTCCAAGGTGATAATGTTACGGCTAATGTAAAAACCATCAAGTCGGTACCATTAAAACTAAAAGGGGATTATCCACAAAAATTTGATATACGTGGCGAAATTGTTTTGCCTTTTAAAGGATTCATTAAAATGAATGAAGAACGTATTGAGATTGGTGAAGAACCTTATAGAAACCCCAGAAATACTGCATCGGGCAGTTTGAAGTTACAAGATAGTGCCGAGGTTGCAAAGCGGCCTTTAGAATGTTTACTTTATAATTTAACAGGTGCCAATTTAGGAATTGATTCGCAATTTGATAGTTTGAAACGTGCTAGGGAATGGGGTTTTAAGGTACCTAATGATGCAAAACTTGTAAATTCTGTTGATGAAGTTTTTGAATTTATAGATTACTGGAATGTACATCGCCATAAGCTACCCTACGAAACAGATGGTGTCGTTATAAAAGTAAACAGTTTACGGCAACAGGAAGAATTGGGTTATACGGCCAAAGCACCCCGTTGGGCTATGGCATACAAATTTAAAGCAGAACAGGTTTCAACAAAACTAAATAGTATTGCCTACCAAGTGGGGCGCACAGGAGCTATTACACCTGTGGCGAATTTAGAACCCGTTGAGCTTGCTGGTACAACTGTAAAAAGAGCATCGTTACATAATGCCGACCAGATTGAAAAATTGGATATTAGAGTAGGTGATGAAGTGTATGTGGAAAAAGGCGGAGAGATTATTCCGAAAATTTTGGGTGTCGATTTAAGTAAGCGTCCGTTGAATTCAAAACCAACAGCTTATATTACACATTGCCCCGTATGTGAAACAGAATTGGTAAGACAAGCAGGTGAGGCGCAGCATTATTGCCCAAATTATAACGGTTGTAAACCCCAGATAATTGGTCGTATTCAGCATTTTATATCTAGAAAAGCCATGGATATTGAAGGTTTGGGAGGCGAAACCGTAGCGCTTTTAGTTAATGAAGGATTGATTTCTAATTATTCGGATTTGTATGAATTAACTAAAGAGCAGGTCATTCCTTTAGAACGTATGGCCGAAAAAAGTGCCGATAATTTAATTCAAGGTATCGAACAATCTAAAAACATCCCTTTTGAACGTGTATTGTATGCCTTGGGAATTCGATATGTTGGGGAAACTGTTGCTAAAAAATTAGCAAAGCATTATAAAAGTATTCATGCCATTGCTGAAGCATCCGAAGAGGCATTGGTAAATGTTGATGAGATTGGCGTTAAAATAGCTGAAAGTGTTCGTGCTTTCTTTTCTTCTGAGGAAAACATCCTTATAATAAATAGATTGAAAGCGTTTGGTGTTCAGTTGGAAGTTTCAGCTGAACAACTTATTGGGCAAACCGATATACTGAAAGGTCAAAGTATTGTTATTTCGGGTGTTTTTGAGTCAGTTTCACGTGATGAACTTAAAAAACTGATTGAAGATAATGGGGGTAAGGTGAGTAGTTCTATTTCATCAAAAACAACTTTTGTTGTTGCTGGGGACAGCATGGGGCCAAGTAAAAGAAAAAAAGCCGAAGACTTAAATATCCCCATTATTGATGAACATGAATTCTTACTTAGAGTATTGTAAGTGTTGTTTTTATCGATAAAATGTATTTTTTTATCGTTTAATTGTAAAATTTGTGTATGTTTGTACTTCAACCAAAAATTGTTATTATGAACAAGTCGAAAGTCTTGGTGATTTTAGCATTATTACTTTATATTCTATCTGTTGTATTTCAGTTTAGCGATGAAGATGTAATTGCAAACGCTCTCAAATCAATTATATTGCCAGTAGTTACTTTGTTATATTTTGTAACGGTAAAAAGAAAGTCATTATTTTTTACACTTTTTTTAGTGTTGTTTTCTATTTCAGATTTAATGATTTTTATAGTGCCTTATATTTCGCATGACATTGATTATTTTTTAGGAAATTCTTTATACATATTAGCATATGCTTCTTTACTTGTTGAAGTTTCTAAATCTATTTCTATAGTGTATGTTTTAAGGAATTATAAAATTCATTTACTGGTTTTAACCATTTTAAACATATATTTAATTTATGTTTTGCAGGTTATAGTAGATCCTTTTGTGTCTCATCAAACAAATGAATACTATATTGAATTGATATATAACATAGTCATGCTATTGCTATTGTCGGTTTCATTAGTAAACTATTTTTATAGAGATAATGTAAAGTCTTTAAGTATGTTTATAGGTGCTTTGTGTATTGTGTTTGGTGAAGTCATTTGGGTAGCATATACTTATATTTCAGAAAGAAACTTGCTTAATGCTGTTTCTACAACCTTATATGTATTAGCCTTTTATTTCTTCTATAAGCAATCTAAAATAGAGCAGGAAGTTGAGCGAGAAGAAGTAAATATGTTAATTAACAATCATTAATTAATGATTGTTTTTTAAAGGTGCATTTTCTATGTAAATACAGAATCATTGCAGATAGTATAAAAGTTAGTATAGCTGTATAAAATAACATACCTCCATCTTTATTTATTTCAATGCCTAATTAATGTTATTAAATGTATTAATATGGCACCACTAATAACTCCCAGAGTTACAATGGCCCCAGCCCAAATTGTTTTTGGTATTAGCAATAAAATGCCGGCAATAAGTTCTGAAATACCTATAGCTATTCTGCCATAAGGTTCTAGTCCTACTTTTTCAAAAATATATACACTATCTGGATGCGCAGTAAATTTAAAACGAAGTGTTTGAATTAAAATAACAGCTACTGTCATTCTTAATACTAATTGAATGTGTTTTTTTCATCATGAGTCTTTGGAAATCTTATGCTTAGACGTTTTTGGGGTCGTTACTTATCAGAAAATTTCTAATTTATCCGATAAAGTGCACAAAAATTAGTAAATAATCGATAAAAGTATGTTTTTATCGTTGAAATATACTTTTATGTTTTATATTTGGAGTAACCTACTTATGAGAATATTGTGAAAAATTGGTTTAAAATTACTTTTAGCAAAGTGTTTGTGTACGCGTTAGTATTGCTAATAGCAGTAAACGTTGTTGGTGCTATTACTGAAGATGCATTCATAATGAAAACAGTAAAGCCTTTTTTCATTCCTGTATTTTTAACTTTCTTTTTTATTAAATACCGGTATTTGGGTATTGCTTTTATTTCGTTTTTACTATTTTCCTTTTTAGGAGATTTATCATCAGTGTTTTTTTCAGAAGATGTTTTAATAGAAACTTCAAGTGTGCTATATGTTTTAAGCTATTTATACTTGTTAGTTATGGTAGCTCCAAAATTTAAACTTTTAGAAGCGAAAGCATTAATAGGCACCTACTTGCTTGGCGTTTTTTTAATAGCCGTTTACTTTTTATATGTGGCTCATGGTTTTTTAAGCGTTGTTGTTTCCAATAAAAGCGAAGTGCTCTTATTTGTAATTAAAAATTTCACTTTAATAGTTTTAACATTTGTGTCTTTTGGAGTGTATTTAAACACACAAAGTAAACAATCTGCATTGTTTTTAACCGCTGTAGTATTTTTTGGTCTGTCTGTAATGCTGAATTATGTGAAGTTGTATTATTTAAACAGTTGGAGTTTAGAACTGTTAGATAGGATTTTGTATGCCACTGCACTTTATGTTATGTTTATATACATTATGAACAGAGAAGTTTTAGTTGCTAAACCTAAAGAAATACAATTAAAGGATCGTTATCCATCTGATACGGTCTTATCTTAGAATACTCATTTTAACCGAAAATGAGATAGAATTCGTATAGATGAGTTCTTAAACAATAATTGAAGTTCCGTTAGCCGATTTATTTTTATTGGCATCGAAATAAAAATCGATTCTTCCTAGGTTAATGCCATAACATCCCACTTGATTAACAAGCATGTTTTTGCCATCTCTGTTTTTTACAATAGTTGGTTTTTGTAAAAATGTATGTGTGTGCCCGCCAATAATTAAATCAATATCCTTCGTTAAAGAAGCTAGTTTTAGGTCACTTATTTTATTTGGATCTGTTTTGTAATGATAGCCTAAATGCGATAAACATATAATCAAGTCGCATTTATCTTCCGTTTTTAAAATGTGTGTCATGTCTTGTGCTATTTCAACGGGGTTTAGATACTTTGTTTCTTTATACATGGCAGGGTCAACCAAGCCATTCAACTCAATGCCTAATCCAAAAACCCCAATTTTAATACCCCCTTTTTTGAATATCTTATATGGTTTTACATGGGTGTCCATTATGGTATTCGAAAAATCGTAATTTGAAGAAATAAATTGAAATTCGGCATGAGGTAGCTGGGCGTATAGACCATCAATGCCATTGTCAAAATCGTGATTGCCAATAGTTGCTGCATCATACTTTAATTTGCTCATTAATTTAAATTCCAATTCACCACCATAATAATTGAAATAGGGCGTGCCTTGGAAAATATCGCCAGCATCCAATAAAAGCGTATTTGGGTTTTCTAATCTTATAGATTCAATCAAACTTGCTCTTCTGGCAACACCGCCTTTGTTGGCATTCCTACCGTCCTCAGGTCCAAAAGCATCAATATGACTGTGGACATCATTGGTGTGTAAAATAGTTATTTTAGCTGTTTTTGGGACTGTTGAAAACGATTGAAGTCCAAAACCACCAACGGTCACCAATGCAGTTGTAGCCGATACTTGTTGTATAAAATCTCTGCGTTTCATTTGGTTATTTTAATTGAATAAATCTATCATCTTGTATAGGGTTTATGGTGTCCATTTTTTTAAAGTGGTCTATCAGGGCATTTCGTATTTTGTAATTTAAAACATACAGGCCCTCATTCGGTTTAAAAAAAGTCATGGCGTCACCACCATTATATAAATAATCATTAGTGGCAACATAATAGATTTTATTCGAAACAATTTTTTCATCATTTATAGAGGCTTCAACCACATTAAAATTTTTATCAATAGCCATTTTAAGTTTAGAAATAGGGTGTGCTTTATGTGCTTTGCTTAAATAGTTAACTAAGCTGTCTATTTGTGTTCCTTTTAAAGCAACAACAACGATGCTGTTCTCAAAAGGCATTAATTGAAAAGCAGTCCGGGTGGTTATATTTCCTTTATTGATAACGGAACGAATGCCACCATGGTTTAAAATAACCATATCTATATCTTTGCCTGTTCTACTTTTAAAAATGGGGTTGGCTTCACTAAAAACCGCATCTGCCATAAAATTTCCAATGGCCGTATTAAAAGCACCATCAGATTTTGTGTAGGTGCCAACAGCATACGACAACACACTATCTAAATCCTTTTCGATGTGGGCTCTATAAGGTTTTATAAAGGATTCAATTTCGGGGTCAATGGCTAATGAATCTGTAATTTGGATTTGTTTCCCTTCAATTTTAGTCAGATAGTCATTAGAAGGTTTGCAATTAAAAAGCAGTAATATAAATAACAAATAAATTAAATATGTAAACCTCATGTTTTTAGTAGATTTTTTGAATGTACTTTTGTTACCTTTGCGCAAAGTATAAATATAAATGATTTTAAAGGGTTTTAAAGAAAAATCTATTAAAAAACACATCAACAAATTGTTATCTAAAAGACATGTAAATGTTTCGGATACTAAGGTTGAAAGTTTAGGGATTATCTTTAATTTAGATGAAGTTGATGATTTTGAACAGTTCAGTGCGCTATCGTCTTATTTAAAAGTGCTTCCAAATAGATTAAAGCTTATAGCCTTTTCATCAAATAAAAAAGACACCCTTAAATCTTGGGATGTTTGTTTTAACCCAAACGATTTTGGTTGGAATGGTGCTATTAAAAATAGCGAATTACAAACCTTTTTAGATACCAAGTTTGATGTTTTGATCAGTTATTACGAAGCTGAGGTTACGGAGCTGAAATTGCTAACGGTCTTATCGAAAGCACAATTAAAAGTAGGCATATTGCAAACCGACGAACGTATAAATGACCTAATTATAAAGACCAACTTAACAGAATTTAACGTATTTAAAACCGAAGTTTTTAAATACCTAACTATATTAAATAAAATTAAAAATGAATAGTAAGTTTCTAGGAACTGGAGTTGCATTGGTTACACCTTTTAAAGCAGATTTAAGTATAGACCATGATGCATTGGCAAATATTGTAAATTTCAATATTGAAAATGGCGTAGAATATCTAGTGGTTTGTGGTACTACTGGCGAAACTGCAACCATAACTAAACAGGAAAAGAAAGATGTCATAGCAACCGTTTCTAAAGCTAATAATGGCCGTGTGCCAATGGTTTTAGGTATAGGAGGCAACAATACAGTGGAAGTTATAGAAGAAATAAAAGCTACAGATTTAGGTAATATAGATGCCATTTTATCGGTGTCGCCTTATTATACTAAGCCAACACAAGAAGGTATTTATCAGCACTTTAAAGCCATTTCGGAAGCATCACCAATAGACATTATTTTATATAACGTACCAGGTAGAACATCCAGAAATATAGAGCCAGAAACAACGTTAAGGTTAGCTAACGATTTTAAAAATGTGATTGGCGTTAAAGAAGCTGGAAACAGTGTGTCGCAATATTTACAGTTAATTAAAAACAAACCAGAAGATTTTTTAATTATTTCTGGTGATGACGATTTAGCTTTGGGTATTGTATTAGCAGGAGGTGCCGGTGTTATTTCGGTAATAGGGCAAGGGTTTCCTAAAGAATTTTCAGAAATGATTCGTTTAGGATTAGAAGGAAATGCCAAAGATGCCTATAAACTTCATTTCAGATTAATGGATGTTATTGGTTATATTTTTGAAGAAAACAATCCCGCAGGCATCAAAGGGGTTTTTGAAGCTTTAGGGTTGTGTAGAGACAGCGTTAGATTGCCACTAGTGCCAGCTTCAAATCAATTAAAAGAGAAAATCAAATCATTTATAAATAAGTTTTAGGACTGTTAAATATTACTTAATCCTTATGCTTGCTGTGTTTAAGCCGTTATTTTAGCGGTAAAATAATATTTTTAAAATCCATATTAATAACTTAATTTTGCATCTTGTTTTAAAACTATGAAATCGCAATTACAATATTCTTTTGAATAACATTAAAAATGTAGCGATTGCATATGACTTTAAAAAAACAGATGATAATTCTCATATGAATAGATTTCTTTACATATTAATAACTATCACACTTTTAAGTTCTTGCAGCGAGTATCAAAAAGTTTTAAAAAACGAAGATATTGCTGCCAAGTTTAAAATGGGTGAAGAACTATATAATGAAGGTAAATTTGCAAAAGCAAATAAATTGTTTGCCCAAATAGTGCCTAATTATAGAGGGAAACCACAAGCCGAAAAGTTGATGTATTTGTATTCATATTCGTTTTATAAAATGAAAGATTATTATACAGCAGGTTACCAGTTTGAGCGTTTTGCTTCAAGTTACCCTAAAAGTGAAAAGCTAGAAGAAGCCTCTTTTTTGGGCGCAAAAAGTTATTACATGTTATCTCCGGCTTATACTAAAGACCAAAAGGAAACTAAAGCGGCTATTGAGAAGCTTCAAGATTTCATCAATTTGTTTCCGGAGTCCGAATATCTTTCCGAAGCTAATAAATTGGTGAAAGAATTAGATTTTAAGTTAGAAAAGAAAGCATTTAGTATTGCTAAACAGTATAATACGATATCCGATTATCCAGCGTCTGTTAAGTCGTTCGATAATTTCTTGTTCGATTTTCCTGGTTCTACATTGAGAGAAGAAGCTTTGTTTTTAAGATTTGATTCGGCTTATAAACTTGCCGTTAACAGTATAGAATATAAAAATACACCAAACGGCATTGTTCCTTTAAAGAAAAACCGTTTGGAACAAGCCAAAGAATTTTACACAGCATTTAAAAAAGCCTATGCCAATTCCAAGCACATTGAAGAAGTAAATGAAATGGCTTTGGTTTTGGAGGAAGAGTTAAAAAAATATAGCACTAAAAGTTAAATAACAATGACAATGGATTTAAAGAAAACCAATGCACCTGTTAATACCATCACGTACGACAGAAATCAAATTGACGAACCAACAGACAACATCTACGAGTCAATTTCAATCATCGCTAGACGTGCTGAGCAGATTAACACAGAGATTAAAAAAGAACTTATCGATAAGTTAGAGGAATTTGCTACTTATAATGATAGTTTAGAAGAAATCTTTGAAAATAAAGAGCAAATAGAGGTTTCTAAATTTTACGAAAAATTACCAAAACCACATGCTTTAGCTGTTCAAGAATGGTTAACAGACAAAATATATTTTAGAAATACTGAAGAAGATAATCAGTAAACTTTTTTAAAATGTCAATATTAAGCGGCAAGAACATACTATTAGGAATTAGTGGTGGTATTGCCGCTTACAAAACAGCTTCTCTTGTAAGGTTATTTGTGAAATTGGGCGCCGATGTAAAAGTGGTTATGACGCCTTCTTCTAAAGATTTTATTACGCCCTTAACCTTATCAACACTTTCAAAACACCCGGTTTATTCATCTTTTACAAACGAAGACGAGGAGAATGCTATTTGGAATAGCCATGTAGATTTAGGTTTGTGGGCAGATTTGTTCATTATTGCTCCAGCTACAGCAAATACCTTGTCTAAAATGGCAAATGGTGTTTGTGATAACTTACTGATAGCAACTTATTTATCGGCTAAATGTCCTGTGTATTTTGCGCCTGCGATGGATTTAGATATGCACAAACATGAAAGTACATTACGGTCTTTTGAAGTTTTAAAAAGTTATGGTAATGTCATGATTCCTGCAACAAGTGGCGAATTAGCAAGCGGTTTGGTAGGCGAGGGTCGAATGGCTGAACCTGAAGATATTGTTTCGTTTATTGAAAACGATATTCTAGAGAAACTCCCCTTAAAAGGAAAAAAAGTGCTTATTACGGCGGGACCAACACACGAAGCCATCGATCCAGTGCGTTTTATTGGCAATCATTCCAGTGGTAAAATGGGTTTTGAAATCGCTAAAGCTTCAGCAAATCTTGGTGCTGAGGTTATTTTAGTTACGGGCCCAACGCAGCAAAAGGTATTACATAGTCTCATAAATGTTATTCCTGTTGTGAGTGCCCAAGATATGTATAATGCTGCCCACGAACATTTTAAAATGGTAGATATTGCTATACTTTCAGCCGCTGTTGCCGATTATAAACCAAAAGAAGTAGCTGCCCAGAAAATAAAAAAGAAAACATCTACGTTTACTTTAGAATTAGAAAAAACTAAAGATATTTTAGCTTCTTTAGGCGACATTAAAACCAATCAATATCTTGTTGGATTTGCTTTAGAAACCGACAACGAACTCGAAAATGCAAAAGACAAATTAAAAAGAAAGAATTTAAATTTAATTGTTTTAAATTCGTTAAACGATACAGGTGCTGGTTTTAAAAGCGATACTAATAAAGTCACTTTTATCGATGCCGAAGATACTGTAACCGAATTTCAATTAAAGTCGAAAGCAGACGTTGCCAACGATTTATTAAATAAAATTTTAGAACAAATTAATGCGTAATATACTCATAGCTTTAATATTCAGTTTCGGACTTGTAGGTTTTTCCCAAGAGTTAAACTGCAATGTGGTAGTAAATGCACAACAAACAGGTAACGAAAATCAGCCCATTTTTAAAACTTTAGAAAAACAACTCAAGGAGTTTATTAATAATACCAAATGGACAAACAAAACCTTTACCTCCCAAGAACGTATTGATTGTAGCATGATTATTAATATTGTAAACTACAGTGGCGAGTCGTTTCAAGCATCTTTACAAGTACAATCGTCTCGACCGGTTTATGGTTCGTCGTTTACAACGCCTATTTATAATTATAACGATAAGGATTTTAATTTCAGGTATTTAGAATTTCAAAATTTGATTTTTAGTCCGACGCAATACGAATCTAATTTAGTTTCTGTTTTGGCATTTCATGTTTATATGATTTTAGGTTTAGATGCCGAATCGTTTTCTCCAAACGGAGGCGACACATACTTTGAGCAAGCCCAAACCATTGTTAATTATTCTCAACAAGATAATTTTAAAGGCTGGAAACTGGCAGATGGGTTACAAAGTAGATTTGCGCTTATAGATAATATTTTGTCGCCAACCTTTAAGGAATATAAAGATGTTATGTACACTTACCATCGTAAAGGTTTAGATGTCATGAGTAACAACGCTAAAGAAGGCAAAGAGCAAATAGCAGCGTCTTTAAAACAATTTCAGGCTATGAATAGTCGTAGACCAAATTCATTTCTGCTCCGTACATTTTTTGACGCCAAGGCAGATGAAATTCAGCAGATTTTTAGCGACGGCCCCAATGTGAACATAGCAAGCGTTAAAGAAACCCTACAAAAAGTAGCGCCTATGCACAATAGCAAATGGCAAAATATTAAGTTTTAGGTTTCAAAGTTTCAAAGTTTTAAAGTTTCAGGTTTAACCAACACCAGCAACCAATAACCAAAACCCAACAACCAAGAGCCAATACCCATTAACCAAAAACATGTTAACATCACTTTCCATAAAAAATTATGCCCTAATCGATAAACTTCATGTAGAGTTTAACGATGGGTTTTCTATAATTACAGGTGAAACAGGTGCAGGGAAATCGATACTTTTAGGCGGTTTATCATTGATTCTTGGTAAACGTGCCGATTTAAGCAGTTTAAAAAACACAGAGGAAAAATGCGTTATTGAAGCGGTTTTTAATATTTCAAACTATAAACTTCAATCCCTTTTTAAAGCAGAAGATTTTGATTATGAAGCGCAGACTATTATCCGCAGGGAGATATTGCCTTCAGGAAAGTCGAGAGCATTTGTAAACGATTCGCCAGTTAACTTAAATAGTTTGCAGTTGTTGGGTGAACGATTGATTGATATTCATTCACAGCACGAAACGTTACAATTAACAAGTAACGAATTTCAATTTCAGGTTATTGATGCATTAGCTAATAACGATAAAACACTTCAAACGTATAAACAGGCACTAAAGGTCTACAAAAAACTAAAAAAGGAACTTAAAGAGCTTTTGGATTTTCAGGCTGATGCTATTAAGGAACACGATTATAATTCTTTTTTGTTGAATGAATTGGTTGAAGCCAATTTGGTTGATGGCGAATTGGAATCACTTGAAGAAGAAAGTGAAACCTTAAATAATATTGAAGGCATTAAGGAAAGACTTTCTGAAGCGTATCATTTATTAAATGAAGAACAAATAGGCATTTTATCAGCACTAACATCTTTAAAAAATACATTTCAAAAGCTATCAAGTTATTCATTAAAATACGAAGATCTATTTAATAGAGTGAATAGTAGTTTGATAGATATGGACGATGTGTTCAGAGAAGTTGATGTGTTGCAAGACAATTTGGAAGCAGACCCTAATAGGCTGGAAGTCGTCGATTCTAAATTACGAACACTTCATAATTTAATGCAAAAGCATGTAGTGACTAGTATTTCAGAATTAATCGAAATAAAAAATCAATTAGAAGAAAAGGTAGCGTTTACTGAAAATCTAGACGAATCCATACAGAAAAAACAATTGGAAATTGAAAATAAAGAAGCCGAATTAAATACGATTTCAAAAGATATTCATAATAAGCGAACCGAAATCATTCCGCAGCTAAAACAACAATTAGAAGTTCTTTTAGCAAGTTTGGGTATGCCCAATGCGCAGTTTAAAATAGATGTTGTTTATGGTGATGATTTTTTTGCAAATGGAAAAGATGATTTGTCATTCTTGTTTTCTGCAAATAAAGGAGGCCATTTTAACGAACTTAAAAAAGCAGCCTCGGGTGGTGAATTATCGCGTATTATGCTGGCAATAAAATCGGTATTATCAAAATACATTCAATTACCAACTATTATGTTTGATGAAATCGATACCGGTGTTTCGGGTGAAATATCAAATAAAATGGGCGATATTATGCTGCAAATGAGCAAAACCATGCAGGTATTTTCTATAACGCATTTGCCACAAATTGCAGCCAAAGGGCATTCGCATTTTAAAGTATTTAAAGAAGATATAAACAACGTGACACAAACAAATTTGATACAATTAAACCACGACGAGCGTGTTGTTGAAATTGCACAAATGCTTGGAGGTTTGGAAATGTCGTCTTCGGCAATTGCACATGCAAAAGAATTATTGAACTAAAAGTTTAAAGTTTAAAGTTTAAAAGTTTAAAGTTTAGTATTTTTGAACTTTAATTGTTTCAAATTGGCTTTTAAACAAATCAACATATAAACGAATCAACACATAAACTAAAGAATATGTCATACAATTTACTAAAAGGAAAAAGAGGAATCATTTTTGGAGCATTAGACTCAAATTCAATTGCTTGGAAAACTGCAGAACGTGTTCATGAAGAAGGCGGAACGTTTGTTTTAACCAATGCACCCGTAGCCATGCGTATGGGACAAATTAATGAGTTGGCCGAAAAAACAGGCTCTCAAATTATTCCTGCCGATGCCACTTCAATTGAAGACTTAGAAAATTTGGTAAAGCAATCGATGGAAATTTTAGGTGGTAAAATAGATTTTGTATTACATTCTATAGGCATGTCTATAAATGTTAGAAAAGGAAAACATTATACCGATCAAAATTACGAATGGACACAGAAAGGAACCGATGTTTCTGCCATGTCTTTTCATAAAGTGATGCAAACACTTTACAAGCAAGATGCTATGAACGAATGGGGAAGCATTGTAGCATTAAGTTATATGGCGGCGCAACGTGTATTTCCAGATTATAACGATATGGCCGATAATAAAGCCTATTTAGAAAGCATTGCACGTAGTTTTGGGTATTTCTTTGGTCGCGATAAAAAAGTGCGTGTAAACACCATTTCGCAATCGCCAACGCCTACTACCGCAGGTAGTGGTGTGAAAGGTTTTGACGGATTTATTGCTTACGCCGATAAAATGTCGCCACTTGGTAATGCCACGGCTTTAGACTGTGCAAATTATACAGTGACACTATTTAGTGATTTAACAAAACGTGTTACATTACAAAACCTGTACAACGATGGAGGTTTTAGCAACATGGGTGTGAGTGATGCTGTTATGAGTACCTTTGTAGGAGAATAAAATGTTACAAAACCTCATAGGTTTTTAAAACCTGTGAGGTCTAAAAAAATAAATTATAGCCACTTGTATAAGGTGGCTTTTTTGTTTTGATTGGTTACATTTGTGTTATGCAACTACAATTCTCATTCATAATCCCTGTTTATAATCGTCCCGACGAAATACAAGAGCTTTTGCAAAGTTTTGTAGGCTTGAATACCAATACTACATTTGAGGTTGTTATTGTTGAAGATGGCTCAACGATACCTTCAAAAAAAGTTGTTGATAATTTTAGATCAAAACTTGATATTTCCTATTTTTTTAAGGAAAATTCAGGTCCGGGCGACTCCAGGAATTTTGGGATGCAGCAGGCCAAAGGGAACTATTTTATCATTTTGGATTCCGATTGCATTTTACCCAAAAACTATTTATTTGAAGTAGAAAAAAGCTTAAAACAAAATTATGTGGATTGCTTTGGTGGTCCCGATGCAGCTCATGAATCCTTTTCTGATTTGCAAAAAGCCATTAATTTTTCAATGACATCGGTTATTACCACAGGCGGTATTAGAGGAAACAAAAAAAGCGTTGATAGGTTTCAACCCAGAAGTTTTAATATGGGAATTTCTAAAGAAGCGTTTTTGGCTTCAAAAGGTTTTGGGCTTATTCACCCAGGGGAAGACCCTGATTTAACCATGCGTCTTTGGAACTTAGGTTACAGAACAAAACTCATACCCGAAGCTTTTGTTTACCATAAAAGGCGTATTTCTTGGAATAAGTTTTACAGGCAAGTCTACAAATTTGGTTTGGTACGCCCCATATTGAATAAGTGGCACCCTTCAACAAAAAAAATGACCTATTGGTTCCCAACGTTGTTTAGTTTAGGTTTTATAATAGCTGTGTTTTTACTTGTATTTGAAGTTAAGTTATTCATCATGCTATATGCTTTGTATTTTGTTTTAACATTTTTAATCGCGTTTTATTCAACTAAAAACGTTTGGGTTTCGTTATTATCTTTAATAGCCATTAACATTCAGTTTTTCGGTTATGGATATGGGTTTTTAAAATCAACGTTAGCTGTTGAAGTTTTTAAAAAGAACCCTGAAACACATTTTCCTAATTTGTTTTTTAAACCGTCATGATAAAAAAAATAAAGTCAGACATATTAACCTCAATTAAGAATAAAAAAATAAATGTCTTTTTTTTATTTTTATTGTTGGCATTTATCATTTTAATGTTTACAAAACTTTCAAAAGAGTATACAAACACCATTGTTTTCAATATTGAAAAAGTAAATGTACCGCAAGAAGATGTTATTTTTGACGATTCAATAGCTTTAAACATTACTTTAAAAACACATGGTTTTAAATGGCTGGCCTATTATTTCTCTAAACCGAAAATTAAAATCGATTTTAAAAAAGATGTTTATAAAAAAGATTCTGTTTTTATTTGGAGTAAATCCAAAGCATATATAGAGAATACCCAGTTTGACAAACAAGTTGAGTTGCTAAACATATCTCCCGAAGTATTAACTTTTAGATATAGTGTTAACATGGTAAAGAAAGTCCCTGTTACATTAAATTCAAATATAAAATACAGTCCAGGGTTTGATGTTTCGAAACCCTATGTTTTAAAGCCAGATTCTGTTGTAGTAGTGGGACCTAAAGCTTTAGCTTCCCAAGTTGATTTTGTGGAAACCGAAAAAATAGAATTAACGAATGTTAGAAAAAATTTGTCGGAAACCGTTAAGTTAAAACTCCCTAAAAAAAATAAAGATTTGTCATTTTCAAACGATAAAGTGGTTTTAAAAGCAATTGTTGAAAAGTTTACCGAAGGTACCGTAAAAGTTCCTGTAACCATTATTAACGTGCCCAATAACATTAATTTAAAATACTTTCCTAAAGAAGTGAATGTATCTTATTACGTAAGTTTAAGTCACTTCAATTCAATTTCGGCTAAAGATTTTAAGGTAGTATGTAATTATAGAAAGGTTGTAAATAACCAATCGTTTTTAATACCGGAATTAGAAAAGTTTCCGCAAACGACTAAAAACGTAAAAATTAAACAGCAACATATAGAATTCATCATAATAGAATGATAGTAGTAGGTTTAACAGGCGGTATTGGAAGTGGTAAAACTACGGTTGCCAAACAGTTTATGGTGTTGGGGATTCCAGTGTATATAGCAGATGAGGAAGCGAAAAAGCTTATGAATACATCTCAAGTTATTAAGCGTAAGCTCATTCAATTATTTGGTAATGAAGCCTATGTGAATGATAGGTTGAACAAACCTTTTATAGCAAATATTATTTTTAACGATAAAAGCTATTTAGAAAAAATGAATGCTATCGTACACCCACAAGTGGCAACACACTTTAAAAAATGGGTATTAAAGCAAAATGCGCCCTATGTTATAAAAGAAGTTGCTATTTTGTTTGAGAATGATGGTTACAAACAATGCGATTATGTTATTACCGTAACAGCACCTAAGAACATAAGAATAGAAAGATTGTTAGAGCGGGACGCAACTACTAAAGATAAAATAGAAGCCATCATGAAGAATCAATGGTCTGATGAAGAAAAAATAAAACTTTCGGATTATGTTATAACGAACATAGACCTTGAAAACACGAAGAGAAAAGTTCTTAAAATACATAAAGAAATTCTTAAATCCATCACACAAACCTAAATTTTAACATTTTTGTTAATGTAAGGTTAAAAGCGTCAACGCTAAATGTTAAAATGTTAATTTTGAATGATGAGCAAAAAAATATTCATCCTATTAATCCTATTAATGAGTTTGTCTCTAATAGGTATTATTTTTGTTCAGGCTTATTATATCAACGGTTCTGTAAAAAATGAAAAGGAACGTTTTAGGTTTAATGTAAATAAAGTATTAAATTACGTTTCCAATACCATTGAAAAACGAGAGTACTCAGAATATGTATATACGCTTCAAGGTCTAATTTCCCAAGGTGTTGAAGTTGATACCTCGGTAATTAGAAATTTATATATTATTAAAGAAGATTTTGACTCTAAAGAAACCGTAGTTTATAGAAGCGGAACTCTAGAAGAAAATTATAAATTTAATTCATCGATCTTTGACATAGGTTTAGATACTATCAGCGTAAAACGTATTTTAAACAATCGCGAAACCAAAGTGTACCAAAACAGTGGCTCTAGTTTAGATTTAGATTTAAGCACAAGTGACAAGTTGTTGCTTTTAGATAAAATGTCTAGCACCGACGAAATTGTTTTTGAGGATATATATAAAGATTTAGCTTCTAGGTTGCCTATACACAAACGTGTAACCAAGGAAGAAATTCAAAAGTTATTGTCTGAAAAACTTAAAGAAGATGGCATTGACATTGATTTTGAATTTGCAATTTACAGTAACGGATTAGCAACCAGAATACGTAGTGATAATTTTGAAAGTTACGATGAATCGGCTTTTAGCGTGTATATGTTTTATAATGAAAATAACCAAAGCTCCTATAAACTTTTGGTGAGTTTTCCAGACGATAAAAAATTTATTTTATCATCAAACATGGGGATGATTTTGTTGTCGGTCATTTTTACGTCCATCATTATCTTAGCTTATGGTAGTGCTTTGCACCAGTTAGTGAAGCAGCGTAAGATATCGGAAATAAAGACAGATTTTATCAATAACATGACGCATGAGTTTAAAACACCCATCGCCACCATAAATTTGGCACTCGACGCTATAAGGAATCCAAAAGTTATTGACGATAAAGAAAAAGTATTGCGTTACTTGACAATGATTAAAGACGAAAACAAACGCATGCATGCCCAGGTTGAAAACGTGTTAAGAATATCTAAGCTAGAGAAAAACGAGTTAAATATAAGTAAGGATAGGTTAAACCTGCACGACTTAATTGAAGATGCTATTACGCATGTAGAACTCATTGTTGAAGATAGGCAAGGTTATATCAAAACATTTTTAGATGCACCGAAGGCGTCTGTTTTAGCAAACGAGAGCCATTTTACAAACGTCATAGTAAATATTTTGGATAATGCTATAAAGTATTCACCAGAAGCACCAAAAATAGAAGTATATACCGAAAATATTGGAAACAATATTTTATTAAAAATAAAAGATCATGGTAGCGGTATGAGTAAAGCAGCTGCCAAACGTGTGTTCGAAAAGTTTTATAGAGAACATACCGGTAATATTCATAATGTTAGAGGTCATGGTTTAGGTTTGGCCTATGTAAAAAGAATTGTAGAAGACCATCAAGGTCATGTATCAGTAGAAAGTGAAAAAGACAAAGGAAGCACATTTATAATAAAGCTTCCAATAATATCATAAATTATGGAAGAGCAAAAAAAGAAAATTTTATTAGTTGAAGACGATCCTAATTTTGGAATTGTTCTTAAAGATTATTTGATGATGAACGATTATGATGTTGTTCACGCAAAAAACGGAATGGAAGGTTTCGAGAAATTCAAAAAAGACGATTTCGATTTATGCATTCTAGACGTTATGATGCCTTATAAAGATGGTTTCACATTAGCTAAAGAAATACGTGAAAAAAATACCGATGTGCCTATTGTATTCTTAACCGCAAAAACGATGAAAGAAGATGTTTTAAAAGGGTATAAAGTAGGTGCTGATGATTATTTAAACAAACCCTTTGATAGCGAAGTGTTGTTAATGAAAATTAAGGCTATTATGCAACGTAAAGCCACTGAAACCATTTCGGACAGTAAACAGTTTGAATTTAAAATAGGTAGGTTCGATTTAAATTCTAAGCTACGGTTTTTAAAATTTGATGGAGGAGACCCTGTTAAACTATCGCCTAAAGAAAACGAATTATTGCGCCTATTAGCGTTACACGAAAACGATTTAATGCCACGTGAATTGGCACTTACCAAAATTTGGAGAGACGATAACTACTTTACCTCGCGTAGTATGGATGTGTATATTGCCAAACTACGTAAATATTTAAAACTTGACGATAAAGTAGAAATACTTAACATCCACGGCGAAGGGTTTAGATTGGTAGTAAACTAATTGACAGAAGTTATATTTAGATATTAAAAAATCCAGCAACTTGCTGGATTTTTTTATGGTTTGGGGTTTAAGTTTTTTTTTAAAATTGGGTGCTTTGTTTAACTATCATAATATAAAAACCGTTTCAATGTTTTATACCATATGCTAAACGAAACTAGTAGTTTTTTCTGATAAAATCAAATAAAAAAATCCTAATAGGTTTCTATCAAGATTTTAATATGCGTTTAGGTAGTTGTAGGTTGCTAAATCCGCTTACCCAACCACTCCTTAAATTCATAAAAATTTTGGGGTGCGACACCATGTCCCACAGGGAACTCAGAATATTGGTTTTTAATGTGTAAACTATTTAAAAAAGGTGAAGTTTGTCGCGCCCAATCTACAGGTATGACTTGGTCAACACTGCCGTGTGAACAATAAAAATCAAGATTCGAATAATCTCTTGTGTTAATGTCTTCAGGCAAAATATCTTTATTTACATAACCGCTTAAAGCAATGATATTTTTAACCTTTTCGGGGTAGGTTAATGCCACAGCATAACTTAAAATACTGCCTTGGCTAAAACCTAAAAGCGTGACGTTGTTTTTGTTTACAGGGTATTCGGCAATGGCTTCGTCAATAAAGTTCGCCATTAAGTCGCGCGATTGTTTTGCTTGCTCGTTATCGTTCCATTTGCCTTGTACTTCATCAAAATTAATGGCATACCAGGCATTGCCATAAGGAGGCATAGGGTAGGGTGCACGTACCGAAATAATAAAAAGTTCTTTGGGCAATTCCGATGAAAAAGAAAATAAATCGTTTTCATCGCTACCATAACCGTGCATCATAATAAGCAAAGGAGCGTTTTCGGTTAAAGAAGATTTTCTAACAATGTGATATAAAGAAAGTGAAGTGTTAGTCATAGTTATTTACCTAAATTAGCAAATAGTTTTTGGTATAATTCTCCAACAAGTGGTACGGTTTGCGCTTTTCTGGCGATGGCATTTGCAAAACCAAAAATAAAAAGTACGCCAAAAAACATGTAAAACCCAAAGGTAATAAACCAACTATCAAAAATGCCAACGATATAACCAAGGGCAAAAAACGTCAGCCATAAACCAAGAGATTGCCTTATATGAAAACTGGCAAACTCACTTTTATTTTCATTATTTAGGTAAAAGGCTATGATGGTTCCAAATATGGTTAAGTAACTTATAATAGCGTTGTTTCTTCCTGCTTCAATATCTTGTTCTGTCATACTTAAGAATTTAGCGAAACTTTATTATTTGAAATAATGCCATACACCGTTCCTTTTAAAGTTTCATTTTCAAAAATAGCATTTTTTGATTTGGAAATGATATTGTTTAAAGAAAAAGTATATTTAGTGTCTGGATTAAAAAGTGTGATATTCAGTTTATTACCAATATTTATAGGTGTTTGCTCTAAAGCAAATCGAGTTTTTCCTTTAGTTAAAATCTCGATGGTTTTTTTGGTGTTAAAAACTGTTTGTAAAGCACCAAAAGCACTTTCTAAACCAATGCTTCCGTAAGCAGCGTAATCAAACTCTATTTTTTTGTGTTCAATATCAATCGGGTTATGGTCGCTGGTTACCATATCAATGGTACCATCTTTCACGCCTTCAATAAGTGCATCTACATCGGCTTGTATTCGTAACGGAGGCAATACCTTAAAATGCGTGTTAAAATCGGTTAAAACGGCATCGGTAAAGTATAAGTTATGAATGGCGACACTACAAGTTACGTCCAATTTTTTCTTTTTGGCTTCCCGTATTAATTCCACCGATTTTGCTGTTGAAATGGTTGGAATGTGCAGTTTTCCACCGGTATATTCCAATAAAAATAAATCGCGGGTTATTTGCATTTCTTCTGCCAACGCAGGAATACCTTTTAAACCTAATTTAGTGCTTGTAATATGTTCGTTTATAACCCCATTTCCAGCAATTTTGTTTTCCTGCGGAAACGAGCAAACCAAACCATCAAAATTACTGGCATATTGCAGGGCAATTTTCATGAGGTTAGGATTAGCAATAGGTTTTTTATAATCGTAAAACGCAACAGCGCCTGCAGTATTCATGTCGTAAAGTTCGGCTAAATCTTCGCCTTTACTACACATGGTTAAGGCACCCATTGGTAATAAAGTAACCGCATTGTTGGCAGCTTTAGAGTTTACAAAAGTGATATCGGAATTAGAATCTATTACCGGATTGGTATGGGCATTCATAGCCACGGCAGTAAAACCAGATGCAGCAGCTGTTTTCAATCCGTTTGCAATAGTATCGCGTTCCTCGAAACCAGGTTCGCCAAAACACACGCTACTATCAAACCAACCTTGCGAAATATGAAGATTATCAAAGGTGACTTCTTGATATTTTTTAGTGTTTTTAATAGAATTGGAAATTTGGGTAATCACACCATTTTCAACTAATATATCTTGAGTTGTATTGTGAAATTCGCTTTTAGAATCTATAATGGTGGCAGATTTTATAAGTATGTTCATTTAAAGTATTTTAATATGAGCATTTCAATAATCAATAACGCTAGCGCAAAAATAACAAACCATTTCCATAAGGCGTTAACTTTTGCATCACTTTTTATACTATCGAAAATTTCGGTAACAGAATCGCTAACGGTTAGGTTTTTTGAAGCTGAGAGGTTTCTGTAAACCAAAGCACTTTCGTCTCTATTGTAATTATAACTGACGTTTTTAATGGTGTCGTTTTTGTTTTTAATAGCGTAAATAGAAGCTGTTGAAGGTGTTTCAGAAGTATTAATTACCACTTTGTTATTGAAATATTGCTGTTTCGGAATGATATTTATATCCCCATTTACCAAAGTCACAATGTCGTCTTGCTGTAATGATGTTTCTACATCAAAGGTATTTTCATTGCCAATGGTATAATATAAAGCAGGATTTTTAAAACTGAATTTCCCAATGTTGTAAAATGTTGGCACTATTAAAGGTGAATTTTTAAAACTGGAATTAGTTGTGTTTAATGCCGATGTGAACACAAATGTATGCTTGGTCTGATTTAAAAAAGGTTTACCATCTTCAAATTTCAGAATAGACGACGCATTTTTAGATGTTATATTATAAAAACTTGCCGTTGTTGGATATTGAAAATTATCAACTTGTTTTTCAAACACACCAGAACTGTATAAAGGATGTGAATAATTGATGGTAGTGATGCGTTTTTCGATTTGAATGTCCTCATTAAAGTGACTCCCAAAATGATTAAGTAATTGGTTGTAAGACTCCAGATTGATATCTGTTGAAGGAATGACAACAAGCGAACCACCTTGGTTTGTAAACGATTTTAACGCATCGATGAGTGCGTTTGGGATGCTGTTCAATTCATTTAAAACAATAACATGCTGTTGGTTTATAATGCTGTAATTTAATTGATTTTCATTGGTTGAAGTAAAATGAAACTCGTCATCGGTATAAATTCGTTTTAAAAACGAATCTTCTTCAGCATTGATGGCCAGTATGTTAATTTTAGCTGTTTTATTGATGTTGAAAAACAAACTGTTGTCAAACTGTAAGTTTGCATCATCAATAGTAATTTTACCATTTATAATTTTGCTAGCAGGAAGTGAAAAAGCGGTTTCAACTTGGTCTTTAATCGCAACCGATGTTTTTGCAATCAGTTCCTCATTATTAAATAGCGAAACAGGTAAATTTTCAATAGGTTCCCCACTATTTTTTATAAGTACTTTTAATTCTATTGAAGTGGCTGTAGTTTCCGTAATATAGGCCGAATCGATCGCTATATTGTTGGTGTTTACCGGTTTTAGCTGTACTAAATGTAAGTTGGTCAACGAATCCGTTTTTGGAGCGAATTCCGATGTATCTTGTTGGAAATCTGAAATAAACACCACGTTTTTTAAAGTATTTTTCTGTTTGCTAAAAAAGGTATTACTTTTTAGTAAAGCCGCTTCAGGTGTTAATCGGTTAGAAGAATAATCTAATTGCAATAAGTCATTCTTTATGGCTTTTATTGTGGTATTTTTAAAGGTGTCATCGTTAGTGATAAGACTTATGTTTTCATCTTCGGGCACATGACCAATAATATCTTGTATAGCTCGTTTTAAAAGCGAACCTTGATTACCTTTTGCTTGCATGCTAAACGAATTATCTAAATAAATAACCGTTTCTTTTTTGGAATTGAACGCATTTGATTTAGAAGTGAATGGTTGTGCAAACGCTATAACTATAGCCGCAAGCAATAAGAGTCTGGTATACAGAATCAGCCATTTTTTTATTTGCGAACTTTTACGGGTTTGTATGGTCGCCTCTTTTAAAAATGCGACGTTGGTAAAGGCTTCTTTTTGAAACTTACGCAACTGAAATAAATGAACAATAATGGGGATGAGCAGTAAAAATAAAGCGTAAAGAAGTTCGGGGTGTTTAAACTGCATTGTGTTTTATATTTTTCATCTGTTATATTTTATTGATTTTTATAGGTCAGATGTCATTCTCTAATGAACATGTAAGTATAAATTTTACTGTTATTGTTCATTTCAAAAGTAAACATTTTTCATTGAAGTCATTTAAACTTTTTGTTTGTAAGCGAAAAATTTAACCTTGCTCCAGCTGGCTCGTTCGCTAAAATAACCCACGAGGTTATTTTTTACGCTCCGCCCAGTTTCATAATGCCCCCTTTTTTATATTGCACAGCAAGGATACGGAACTTAAAAAGTCAAAATTAGGGAGCAAAATGTGAGTTTTGTAGGTAAAAGAAAAATTTAAAGGACTTCATTATTAAAAGTCATGGAAAATAAATTCCCTTCCCTAAGGACTCGGATTAACAAAAGAATATATAATCTTTCATGGGTTTCAAATTCAGCGTTTCCAAATAGCTTCTAATTTCCATCTGAGCTGTTTTATTTGCTACTGTAATGATACTTTGAGGGTTTTCAATTTTTGAAAGTGTATTAAAAGCTTTTAATTCTTTTCCGTAAATAGCTTTTCCAATTTTTTTTGGGTTATCGCAAATCCATTCAAAAGGAATATGTTTTTCTAGTAATATACTGGCTATTAATTTGCCTTTGGTACCCGCACCCCAAATGGTTAATGTTTTTGTTTTGTTATAATCAATATCTAAAAAGTGCCTTAGTTTTAATTCGGTAAAATGGTTTTGTGCGTAATGTACATGGGTTCTGGAAGTGCGTGTGCTGTAATCGCGCCATTGGTGTAATACCGTATCACAAGGAATGCATTTATAGTTGTGTTTATAAAACCGAAATGTTAAATCGTAATCTTCCGGATACCGGTGCGGATTAAACGCATCACAAGCTATCAAATCATTTCTATGAATCATCCAACAAGGTGATGGAATCACACACTCCTTATAAATTTCAGAATAATTGTTTCCTGTTTTAGTCAGGTTGTTCAACCATGTTTCATAACTTTTATAACCCTCACCAACTCCCGTTTTACTAAAATATTCAACTAAACCAACCGCTACATGCTTTTCGCCATAAGTGATTAAATTATTCAGCAAAACCTCTAATTTGTTTGGTAACATGATATCGTCGCTATCCATTCTGGTAATAAAGTCACCTTTACTTTTACTAAAAGCGTATTGTAGCGCATCAATAATGCCGCTTCCTGAGTTTTTTAAAAGTGTTATCCTGTTGTCTTTTTCCGCGAAAGCGTTTACAACATCATAGCTGTTATCCGTAGAGCCATCATCAACAATAAGTAATTCCCAATGGGTGTAGGTTTGATTTAATATAGAATTTATACAGTCTTCTAAATAGGTTTCCGTATTCTTAAAAGGGGTTAAAATACTTATCAATGGTTTTTGCATGCAGCGAATATACATAATGAAATCAGAATTTAGAATTCAGAATTATGGATTACCGTTTGAAAGATGCCTTTTTGATTGACGATTGACGATTGATGATTTTGAATTATGAGCTATAAGAGCTAAGAGATTAGACAAGAGACAAGAGAATTGACATAGAGAATACACGATAGACAAATATTTCTCGCTAAGGCGTAAAGGCGTAAAGCTTTTTAAGACGATAGATAATTGTACATGTAATCTAACAGTGAAACAAGAAACTTGAACAGAACTCCGAACCTATAACCTTAGAGCACCTTAAGTACCCATAACTTTAGTGCACTTTAAGTACTCATACCTTTAGGCACTTTAAATTCAGAATTCAGGTTAATTAAGCTTTTTAACAAAACCTTAAGATGTGGATGCGTAACATAATGGTAAATTGGGCGTCAATAAAAAAACTCTAAAAAGCCATTAATGAATACTAAAACTTTAGCCGCTTTATTTGCGGGTATTATATTAGCCAGCTGTAGTGCTACAAAAACTTCGGGAAATGATTTAGCGACAAGCCTTCCCATAGAAACTTCAATAAATTTATCAAAAGTAGAAAATGACAAAGCCCCTGTAGTTATTGACCCGGGGCGTTTTACTGTTGAAACAGTTACCTATCATTTGCCAAAAGTGATACAAGGTACTTATTCGGTAAGTGATTTTGGAAAGTATATTGACGATTTTAAAGCTTTTGATTATAAAGGTAACGAGATGCCTGTAACCAAAACCGATGTTAATACATGGGTTATTAAAAATGCGAAGCAATTAGATAAAATAACCTATTTAGTTAACGATACCTTTGATATTGAAGAAGAAGGCGGGATAGGAAAAGAAGAACCGTTTTCGCCAGCGGGTACCAATATAGAACCAACTAATTATGTACTTAATTTACATGGTTTTATTGGGTATTTCGATTCGTTAAAGAATAACCAATACAAATTGGATGTTACAGCTCCTGCCGATTTTGTTCGTACTTCGGCTTTACAAAATACAGGCTCGAAAACAAGTGAAGATGGTTCTAGTATCACGACAAGTTACTTTGCAACAAGATATTTTGATATTACCGACAACCCAATGATGTATGGTAATTTAAGTGTTGAAGAGTTTCAAGTAGGTGATATTAAAATTGTTTTAAGTGTATATTCCCCAAATAAAGTACACTCTGCAACGTCTTTAAAAGAAACCATTTTTAAGATGATGCAAGCCCAAAAAGCATTTTTAGGTGATATCAATTCGACACCACGCTACGATATTTATTTGTATTTGTCTGAAGAAAAAGAAGAGTCGCCAAAAGGTATGGGTGCATTAGAACATCATACCTCTACAGTGGTCGTTTTACCAGAATCTATGGATGAAGAAGCACTTGCAGAAAGCATGGTTGACGTAGTATCCCACGAGTTTTTCCATATTGTAACACCTTTAAGTGTACATTCAGAGGATGTTCATTATTTCGATTATAACAATCCAACCTTCTCAAAACATTTATGGATGTATGAGGGTGTGACCGAGTATTTTGCAAATTTATTTCAGGTAAACCAAGGGTTGATAGATGAAAATGAATTCTACAACAAAATCATGGAAAAAATTCAACGTTCAAAGTCTTTGAATGATGCCATGAGTTTTACCATCATGAGTGAGAATATATTAAAAGAACCCTATAAAAGCCAATATTTAAACGTGTATCAAAAAGGCGCGTTAATTGGCATGTGTATAGACATTTTAATGCGTGAAGAAAGTAATGGCAACCGAGGCATTTTGTCTTTAATGAAAGAACTATCAAACAAATACGGTAAAGACAAACCTTTTGAAGACGATAAACTTATTGAAGACATTTCGAGTATGACATACCCTTCGGTTCACGATTTTTTAACAACACATGTGGTTGGGGATATCCCAATTAACTACAACGAATTTTTTAATAAAGTAGGTTTGGAAATTGGTGAAGGCAGGATAGAAACGAATTATATTTTGATGAATGGCGCTCCGATAGTTAGTGGAGATCCTCAAACAGGCACTATATTTTTTACAGATATGGTTTTACAAAACAGCTTTTGGGCTGATAATGGCGTACAGCCAAATGACGTTATTAAATCTATTGACGGTACCGAGCTAACCATGCAAAATGCAAACCAAGTATTACAAGGTGTGTTTATGTGGAAACCAGGTAAAGACGTCGAAGTAAAATTAGAAAGAGATGGTAAAGAAGTAGTTGTTAAAACTAAAACCACACCAACTTACACAATGGGTGAAAGCATTGTGGAAAAGTCAGATGCCACACCAGCCCAAAAGAATATACGTGAAGCTTGGTTAAAAGGGTAATGTAATTCTCGATTTTAAAATTTATATTAACGATTGACGAACTTTAAGTTTGTCAATCGTTTTTTTTAATTACCCAATCAGGGTTTAAAACCCTGATTGGGTTGGTTCAAACCCTGATTGGGTTTGTTAATCATTAAAACCCCTCAAACACCCCCAAACCAAACAAAGCAAAATCGTATTTAACCGGATCGTTGGCATCAAAGGTTCTTAAAGCCGTATCTAATTCCAATAATGCTTTGGCATCATTTTGTTTTCGGGTAAGTAAACCCAATTTCCTCGCCACATTACCCGAATGGACATCTAACGGACATGATAATTGAGCAGGGGAGAGGCTGTTCCAAATACCAAAATCAACCCCAGCTTTATCGTTTCTCACCATCCAACGTAAAAACATGTTTATACGCTTAGCTGCCGAATTTTTTAACGGGTCGCTAACGTGTTTTTGGGTTCTTTGTAAATGTTCAACTTCAAAAAAAATGGTTTTAAATTTGGAGATAGATGTTTGAAGTGACTCTTTTTCGGCATGTTTAGCAAATACAGTTTCCAAACCGTTATGGTTTATATAAATGTTTCTTAGGCATTTTATAAACTGTATAGAATCATCACTATTAAAAGTTCTATGTACAAAAGAGTACAGCTTTTCTAAATCGGTTTCAGTATGATTCATTACAAAATCAAAAGGAGAATTATCAAGAAACTCCATGAGCCGTTTCGCATTATTAATAATGCTTTTTCGGTTTCCCCAAGCTATGGTAGCAGTTAAAAACCCCGCAATTTCAATATCTTCTTTTATCGAAAATTGATGCGGAATTTGAATGGGGTCGCTTTCAATAAAACGTGGATGGTTGTACTGTGCTACTTTACCATCTAGAAAGTCTTTTAGTTCTTTTTTATTCAAAAGATTCGATTTTAAAATTCAAAAATAGGCTTATTTTTTCACTCAGTTTTATGGGGCAAAAAGATCATTTTGTAACCACTTGAAAAAAAGACAATACGCGTTCACTAATTATATATCAACGCTACTTTGTAATTCATAGTAAATCAATGTTTTGTAAAATATTGTTTAGATTTATTCTAAATAACTTGCGTAAACTAATTTCTGTATATATTTTTGCGTCAAAATTATTATTTATATTAAGTCTAAATAAAACCAATGAAAAAACAACTGACCATTATTCTTTTTTTTACCTTAAATATTTTGGGATTTTCGCAAAGTGGAACCGTTAAAGGCATTATAAAGGATTATAATGACACCTCGCTATTTGGTGTTAATGTTAGTGTCAAAACCACTACAAAAGGTACACAAACCAACGAGTCTGGAATTTTTGAAATTTCTGGAATTAAAGATGGAAATTATGTACTTGCTATTTCTTACTTAGGGTTTAAAACGAAGGAAGTAGCTTTTACATTAAACTCGAATGAAACGACCGATTTAGGAACTATCACCCTTTATGAGGGTGACGAAATTTTAGATGAAATTGTTATTAACGGAAATAGAACCAATAAGTTTTCAAGAAAAGAAACGGCTTACGTGTCTAAATTAGCATTAAAAGATATTGAAAACACACAGGTATATAGTACCATTACAAACGAATTGTTACAATCGCAAGTAGTTACAAACTTTGATGATGCTCTTAAAAATGCAGCTGGTGTTGAAAATTTATGGACATCAACTGGTCGTGGTGGCGATGGTGCGGGCTATTATTCGTTGCGGGGTTTTTCAGTACAACCAGAATTGGTAAATGGTTTACCCGGTTTAACAAACGGTACTATTAACCCTGCTAATATTGAGCGCATTGAGGTAGTAAAAGGACCATCTGCAACCTTATTTGGTAATTCGGTAACGTCTTATGGAGGTTTAATAAACGTAGTTACCAAAAAACCTTATGTAGGTAATGGTGGCGAACTATCATTTACTTCGGGGACTTATGGTTTAAACCAAGTTACGGGTGATTTTAATACGGCTTTAGATAAAGAGAATAACATCTATTTCAGGTTAAACACATCGTATGCTACCGAGCAAAGTTTTCAAGATGCGGGCTTTAGAAAATCGTTTTTTGTAGCACCGTCACTTTCATATAAAGTAAGCAATAAATTATCGTTTTCATTTTATGGGGAAATTACGCAAGCGGAACAAACAAACCCAACGTTTTTATTCTTAAACAGAAGTGAGCCAACCGAAGCCGCAAATCTTAAAGAATTAAATTATAACAATAAACTGTCTTTTACAAGTAATGATTTATCTCTTGAAAACCCAACTCAGAACTATAGAATCCAAATGGATTACAAATTATCTGATACTTGGCAATCACAAACATTGCTTTCAAAAAGTTCTACTTCAACAAAAGGTTATTATACTTATTTGTTTGATTATCTTGTTTTGGGGGGTAATACATTTTCACGTTTCTTAAACAAGCAAAATGCAAATACGCAAACAACAGACTTTCAACAAAACTTTATAGGCGATTTTAAAATAGCTTCATTAAGAAACAGAATGGTTGTGGGTCTAGATTATTTTAATGCTACCGAAACGAATAACAGTACAGGTTATGCATTTTATGGAAATGTGACACCACAAGGTGATACAAGTGGCGATAATCCGTTTACTCCTGATGTTGAAACAGACAGCTATCCATTATCTACCTCAGCAGTTGATGCTGTTTTAGCTTCACAAGCTATTGGAAATGCAAAATCCAAATACCACATTTATAGTGTTTATGCATCAAACGTTTTAAACTTCACCCAAAGTTTTTCAGCCATGATAGGGCTTCGTTTAGATAGATTTGATAATGAAGGCAGTTTAGCAAACCCAGACGATGATTATGACCAAACTACATTTTCGCCAAAATTCGGATTATTATTTCAGCCCATTTTAAACAAACTATCACTGTTTGCCAATTACCAAAATGGCTTTAAAAATGTGGCTCCAGCTTTAGTAGGTGACCCAGGTACAGGTCCACAAACACTAAAAACATTCAATCCAGAGCAAGCTAATCAGTTAGAGTTTGGTGTTAAAACAAATCTTTTCAATAGCAGGTTAAATGCAACGGTAAGTTATTACGATATTAAAGTAACCGATAGGGTTATTACAGACCCAGATTCACCCTTCAATAAAATTCAAGGAGGCGAAGTGGTAAGTAGAGGCTTTGAAATAGAAATTAACGCAAATCCAGTGAATGGTTTAAATATAAGAGGAGGGTTTAGCAATAACTATAGTGAAACCACAAAATCCGATAATGCAAATATTTTAAACAGAAGACCTTTGGAAGCTGGTCCAAGAAACCTATATAATTTATGGGCAAATTATGAATTCCAAGAAGGAAGTTTAGACGGATTTGGTTTAGGTTTAGGAATGAATGGTGCTAGCGATCGTTTTGCTATTAATTATGCATCAACAGGTGAGTTTGTTTTACCAAGCTATACCATTGCAAATACCTCTATTTTTTATGCAGCCGACAAGTACACTATCAGTCTTAAATTGAATAATGCATTCAATAAAGAATATTATAAAGGTTGGTCTACCATCAATCCGCAAGCACCACGAACCTTATTGGCAAATGTTACTTATAGATTTTAATATTATCCACTAAATACTTTAAAGGGCAATTTTTTAAGTTGCCCTTTTTCCACTTGAATATGGCATATAAAAAAAACATTCTTTGGCTTCATAAAATTTTAGGATTAGTAACGGGTGTTGTTGTTTTTATTGTGGCTATTACAGGCTGTTGTTGGGCTTTTAAAGAGGAAATTGAAAGTCTATATGTAGATGATTATACAGTTGAAATACAAAATGCACCTATTTTAACACCAACAGAAGTTAAAACGATAGGCAATTCAGTTTTTCCCAACAATACCATACACGGAAGCATTTTCAATAATAGTAATGAAGCCATTGAAATTATTTTTTATGACGCGAAGCCTGAGTTTTATCAAAGTGTATTTTTAAATCCGTACACAGGAGATGTTATGCATATTGAGAACCATCTTTCTGGGTTTTTCTCTTTTATTTTAAAAGGGCACATGCGATTATGGTTTCCAAAAGATATTGGCGAGCAAATTGTTGGGACATCGATTTTAATTTTCATCTTAATCATCATTTCTGGGTTTATTTTATGGGTTCCTAAAAAGCGTAAAAACCTAAAACAGCGTTTAAAATTTATGTGGAAACCAACAACGAGGTGGAAACGTAAAAATTTCGATTTGCATGCTATTGTTGGATTTTACATCTGTTCGCTTGCACTCATTTTGGCATTTACAGGCACTATTATTTCTTATAATTGGATGAAGTATGTTGTATACAAAGCGGCAGGAGGTGAAAAAGTACCTCAGTTTATCATTCCAGAGAATGAAAGTAAAACGGTAAATTTAGATAGTGAAACGTTAGCGATTGATAATTTAATCGTGAAGCTTAAAAACGAATTGCCAAATGCCGTGAGTTACGAATTGCACTATCCCCAAAACGATTCGTCAAGCGTGTATGTTGAAGTATCAAATAGTAAAGGTGTTTTTTATGATACCGATTTTCGGTTTTACGATCAAAATACCCTTGAAGAATTAGAAACACCTGGTGTTTACGGTAAATACAGCGATACCAAAGTCGCTGAGAAAATATTGCGTATGAACTACGATATACACATTGGTGCTATAGGTGGATTACCTGGTAAAATTATAGCATTTCTAGTTAGTTTACTTACGGCAACCTTACCAGTAACAGGCTTTCTTTTATGGTATGGCAGAAAATATAAAAAGGAAAAACCTGTAAAAATTACCGATGAAAAGTAAAAATTAACTTTAAACAGTGAGATTTTAGTGTTTGAGCAAACTAAAAATAAAATTTATAACGTTATTTAGTCTCTAAATTAATGTATTTCTAAAACATTGTATTATGAGAAAAATGATAGTCCCCATTCTTGCACTTTTTTTTATAAGTTGTCAAGAAGATGATCCAAAACCACATGTTGATTCTGCATCTGCTATGGAAGCTTTAACCGAATATGCCATAGTAAATAAGGTTTTTCAAGATGCAGGTAATAATAGTGGCGACGCTGTTTTAAGTTCCGAAAATTCAGCATCTGTTTCAAAAATAAGTAAAGCGAATGCCGAGGGCCCAATAATAACCGTTGAACCCTTAGATTTAACCACGTTTCCTAAGACCATAACTGTAGATTATCAGGAGGGTGTGTTATGTAAAGATGGTATAACACGTAAAGGAATCGCGACTATCGTTTCAACCAATTGGTATGGTATAGAAGGTAGTGAGCATACAACCACCTTTAACAATTATTACCACAACGATTATAAAGTTGAAGGCACGCATTATGTGAAAAATTTAGGTGAGAATACAGATGGTGATTTGCAGTATACCGTTGTCATTGAGAATGGAAAAATAACCACAAAAATGGGTAAAACCATCAACTATACCGAGAATTCTACTAGAACTTGGGTAGCAGGTTCTGATACACCTTTTAATATTTGGGACGATGAATACATGCTAGATGGCACCCAATCGGGTGTGAGTTCAAAAGGTGTTGAATATTCGTTAACCATTGAAGAATCACTACATTTTGTGTTATTGCCAAGAAGCATCAAATCGGGTATTCTTGATATTGATGTTGCGAATATAAAAGACATCAAATTGAATTATACGACCTCTACAATTACCATATTGGGTCAAACGTTTCCTTTTGGTAATTGATTGAATCTACAACAATAATTAAACAAAAAGGGCTTATTGAAACGTTCAATAAGCCCTTTTTGTTTGCTAAAAACCTATTAGTTATTGGTTATTTTCCCATCAACCATGACTAACTTCCTATCAGCTAAATTGGCAAGTTCTTCATTGTGTGTTACAATCACAAAGGTTTGCCCGAATTCATCACGTAGTTTAAAAAACAAGCTGTGTAGATTTTCTGCAGATTCGCTATCTAAATTACCAGAAGGTTCATCAGCAAAAATTAAATCAGGATTATTTATAAGCGCTCTGGCTACGGCAACACGTTGTTGTTCGCCACCGGAAAGTTCGTTTGGTTTATGATTGTACCGGTGTGATAATCCTAAAAAATCCAATAATTCTTTAGCACGTTTTTCGGCATCGGCCTTTTTGGTGCCTTTTATAAAAGCGGGTAAGCAAGCGTTCTCTAAGGCAGTGAACTCAGGTAGTAATTGGTGAAATTGAAAAATAAAACCAATATGTTCGTTTCTAAACTTTGCTAAAGCTTTATCGTTAAGTCCGTTAATGCTAACATTGTTAATAGTAAGTTCGTAAGGTTCTTTGGAAGAAGCTCTGTCTAAAGTACCCAAAATTTGCAGTAAGGTTGTTTTTCCAGCACCTGAAGCTCCTACAATAGAAACAACCTCTCCTTTTTGTACATGAATGTCTACGCCCTTAAGAACTTCTAAATCCTTATAAAATTTATGAATGTTTTTTGCTTGAATCATAAGTGTAAAATAATAGCGTGAAAATACTACTTTAAGCCGTTCTGTACAATTAAGAGACTGTTTAAGTTTTATCCTTCAGCTATTTTTCGGTCTATACTGTGGCTATGAATCTCAAAATACCTTCATCTGACAAAAAATACCCTGTAAAACATTCCAAAACAACATTTAAACAGTTTCTGAGAATTGTTTTTATTGCTATCTCCTATTTATGCTTTATATTTAGGTATTACAAAAACATACAGAATGCCATATAAAAATTTTGAAGAATTCAACATGCAGGTTCCCGATGAAGTGACAGACAGGTATAAAAATATTATTAAAGACTTGGGGGAAAATACCGAGCGTGATGGTTTGCTAAAAACCCCAGAACGTGCCGCCAAAGCCATGCAGTTTTTAACGCAAGGGTATCATCAAGATCCTGTTGAAATTCTTAAAAGTGCCATGTTTAAAGAGAGCTATAACGAAATGGTTATTGTAAAAGATATTGAGTTGTATTCACTTTGCGAACATCATATGCTGCCATTTTTTGGAAAAGCACATATTGCCTATATACCAAACGGACATATCGTGGGGTTAAGCAAATTACCCAGGGTTGTCGATGTGTTTGCACGCCGTTTACAAGTACAGGAGCGCTTAACCGAGCAGATTTTAGACTGTATAAACGATACTTTAAAGCCCCAAGGCGTTGCTGTAGTTATTGAAGCGTCGCACATGTGTATGATGATGCGCGGTGTGCAAAAGCAAAATTCGGTAACCACTACATCAGGATTTAGAGGGCAATTTGAAAAAAACGAAACCAGAAACGAGTTTTTAAAACTGATAGGGAAGTAGTTTTTGGTATATTTATTGAATAAAGTTTCATAACATAATTTATTATATTACAACGCATGAATGATTCTATGAGTAAAAACAAAAAGCTCTTGCTTGGACTTTTGTTTGACGGCTGCGGTTACATATCGTTTGTATTTCCACCGTTTGATTTTGTTTGGGCACCCTTATCAGCATATTTGATGACCAAACTTTATAAAGGCACTTCTGGTAAAGTAGCGGCTGCCATCTCTTTTATAGAAGAAGCTTTGCCTTTTGTGGATATAATTCCATCATTTACATTGATGTGGATTTACACCTATGTTTTTAGTAAGGAAGAAAGCGTTATAGACATTAAAAATTAGGGATTATTTTTAATTACTTTAAAATTAAAATGTTCAGTACCTAGTAAGCCAGTACCATTTATCCCTTCAATAGCTCCAGAGAAATTAGTGTTTATATCTGAACAATAAAATTCTATGACGGCTTCTCCTTGTACATTGGTTATTATATCCGGTTTCCAAAACAAGGTGTTTCTATAATCAGGGAAAGGGTCATTTGCAGTTTCTTCATTATAAAAAGGTTGGTAGAATTTTCGATAACCATAATATCCCTTTAACATTTTTAAGTTGAATTTTTTTAATAGCTCATCTTCTGTAAATTTGGGATAATGATATTCTATTTGTTTAAATTCTCTTGTTGGGTAGCCAAAAGTAAATGGATGTGAAGTAGGGATATCGGTACCAGTAAATATTGTATATATTTTGCCTTCAATAGGTTTATCACCAGTTGTACAAGCAGGACAGTTTAACCACCCATGATGAACAAAATCTGTATTAAGATCAAGTTTAGCCAAACTATCCAAAACACCTATATACTTGTCTCGAAACACCTGTTTTTTCTTTGTAGACAGAAGCACCTCTTCTAGCTTGTTTACTTCATCTGGCACAATAAAGTCATTGTTTGTATTTTCTGTTTGTTCTTCTTTTTCTTGTTTGGGAAGCGGATAGTTTGTTGTTGTAGCTTTTCGATGTGTATTTATGTCCTCAAATGTAGCATCCTTAATATCAATAACGTATTTGGGCTTTTCAGGTGTCATGGGTTTTATATACAGATAACCTTTTTCTGCCATTTTGAAGTGTTTATATTCAATACTGAAAAAACCTTTGGAATCGGTCATCATCATATCTTTCTCCCGTAAAGCATCAGGGGTGTATGCCATTACAATTTTTTGTCCTTGTTCGTCTGGTTTTTTATTGGGATTTTCTAACCTTACGTGTCCAACGATACTATCTGAAAGAAGGTGCTGGAAATGTTCATCATGTCCTTTTAAATTAGCTTCGTTCCATATATAGCGTCTCCAGCCTTGAGTTAGTAATAATAAGTTTAATGCTTCGTGCCTGTCTTTATTGTCCTCGTTAAAATAATATGCAGGATTGTAAATGTTCCCTTTTATCTGTGTGGAAAGATAGTAATGTGTTAGTATGCTTTTGGTATCCGGTTTATTGTTATATATCTCATCAAAGACACTTAAACCTAAATGGGCCACAACAGGCTCATTGTTTTGGTCCGTTACTTTAATTTTAAGAACTGCTTTTTCCCTGGTTAGGTACTCACTTTTGTTAAGTACGGTTTTTATGTTTAGTTTTTGTTCTGGATTTACATAAATTAAGCGTTCGGCCACTGGTACCGCATTTTCATCAAAAAGGGTAACTTCGGCAATGCCATGCGGTATATCTTTTAGTGGGATCTTAATAAGGAGCTCTTTGTTTAAAGTGCCCATGGCAATGTTATAAACAATACCTCTGGACTGTACTCTTAAATAAATAGGTTTATCTGTTAGATCGGAACTTTGTGAAACCTTAAAAAGAGCAAGATCTTTATTGATATTTAATAATTGTAATGTTTTCCCGCTAGAACGTATATTGGGCAAATTATAAATTTTATCACTTTTAGGTTCTGTAAGCTGGATGTGGTAGTTGTTGTTTGAATTTGGAGTGAACATAAAACTCCCCATACCGGTATGTATGCTTTTAAACTCTGTTATTGGAATGTTGTTTTCATATAAGGTGCCCAAAACGTCAATGGGCAATCCTTTTGAATCTTCAGCTTTAAAGGCGATTCTGTTTAGGATTCCCGAAACCAAATCGCCACCCTCTGGGAAGGTTGCAAAATTTAAGATGCTGTCCTTTGTTATAAACTCTTGTCTTGGTTTGTTTTTTATGTTTCTAAGAATCTGTAGTTTACGTAGGGCATGGAATTCTTTTGTGCCTTTATAAAATGAATGGGAACTATAGGCTGCCAGTGTGTAAGAACCTGTATGTAAGGAATCGTTTAAAAACAGATGTCCATTTACAAAACCATTTTCAATTTCATATTTTTCTTCCCAGACAGCTTTATTTGTTTTGTCTTCAATTAATTGAACAAACAGTGTTTTGCTTTTTATGGATGGTAAAAGTAACTGGGCATCCAATACATAGCCTTTGAACCAAACATCTTCTTCGGTTTCATAAATACCCTTGCTTGTTTGTAGATAAATTACATCTGATAGATGTTGCTCAGATAAATTTGTTATTTGAGAGGCTAATTGATTGACAATCTTATTTTGGGAATATGTAATTGAAAAAGAAGCTAATAGAAGTAATATTGATAGAAATATGGTTCCATAATTTTTATGAAATTTATTTTTTAAAAGAAAAAAAGATAATATCAAATCACTTCTATTAGGCTTATAAATTTACAAATTATAAGTTAATCCAATATTTATATTTCGACCCATATTAAAAATACCATCTGGTTTTAAACGTGACAGATGATTTACATAGGTTTTGTTAGTTAAATTAGTTCCCGACAAAGTTACAGTAGCTTCGTTTTTAAATAGGTTGAAACTACCACCCAATCCGGCACTTAACAAGCTGTAGCCAGCAGTATTGGTTTCAAAAGCACTTGCGTTATTTTGGTTAAATGTTGTGGTTAATTTTACGAACGAATAGGCTTTTTTTAGCCAAGGTCTTTCAAATTCAACTCTTAAAATATTGGTTACTGAGTTTGCAGGAATTAAGGGCAAATAGCTATCATCTGTTTGTTTTCCGGTAACGGTTTCAAAACTAGACTCCATGTGTAGCCAATCTAAAGGATGTGGGTGGATGTGCAATCCAACTTCACCACCATATAAATTTGCGTCATTTTGTAGATAGACAAACACAGGATCGCCATCAATGCTTTCTCCGTTAGGTGACAGGTAAATGTAATTATTAATTGTGTTGTAAAACCCGTTCACAAAAAACTCAACATGTTCGTTTTTGAATTCCAAAGCAATATCCGTTTGAAAGTTTTGCTCACTTTCTAAATTTTCGTTTCCAATTTCGTAACGGTTTGTACCTTCATGGGAACCGTCAGACGTTAGTTCAGATAGGTTTGGTGCTCTAAAGCCTGTTGCTAAATTTATTCTTGCGGTTACTTTTTTTGCGATATCTGTTTTTAAACCCAAAGCACCATTAAAGCTATTAAAGTTTTTTTGTAAACCAGTTGCTACATCAATAGTTCGGTTATCAAATCGAGCACCCAATTGCACATCTGCTTTTTCAAAATGGATATGTGAGGTTGCTAAAACTCCAAAATCGTTTGTGGTAGCATTGGGTATTAACTGTTCTTCACCGTAATTGGTGTTTACTTGGTTCATCCCTTGGATGCCCACAATGGTTTCAAATTTCCCTAGTTTTGGTAGGTTGTATTTAACGTCGTAATTAGCTGTTTTCAACTTCATGTGAAGGGCAGCTTCCAATATTTCATTTTCGTCCTCAAGTTCTTCTTCATGTTCTTCTTCTTCGCCTTCTTCTTCATGGTGGTGTTCTTCAAACTCTTTTCTGTCGTTATAGATATAGCCCAAATTTATATCCAAACGTGAATCATTAAAAAACACAGATGATTTTGAGCTAAACACATGGTTTGTAATGTCTTGAAACGGAAGCAAAGGTGTTTTGCTAGTAGATTGTTCGCCAATTTCTTCTGGTATTCCTAATTTGGAATGGTTTACATTATAGCGAAACTCAGTTTTAAAATCTTCTTTTTGGTAGCCTATCCCTGCTTTAAAATCTTGTTCTTTAAAGCGCGTGTTGGTCACTCGGTATGTGTTTGTTTTATAATCGGCGTGTTCGGTTAAGCTTCCTCTGAATAAAAACTTAAAATGATCGTCTGATGATTTATAGCCAGCATTGGTGCTAAAACCTTGTGTATTGCTAAAGTAGTTGCCATTAAAATCGGCATTTGAAGTGTTGCTTTGGGCGAACTTTTCAGGGTTTATATAGAGTACGCCACCAAGTGCATCACTACCATAGAGTAGGGAAGCAGGTCCTTTTATAACCTCGACGCTTTCAATGCCCGAATCGCTAAGTCCCAAACCGTGCTCGTCACCAAATTGTTGGTTTTCCAATCGAACCCCTTGGGCATAAACCAAAACGCGGTTAGAACTTAACCCACGAATAACGGGTTTACCTATACTTAAACCTGTTGTAACGCTTTCTACGCCGGCAATATTGGTAATACCATCGGCTAAATTTACAGCACCATTGGCTTTTAAATTAGCGATGGTTTGGTGTTCTACTTTCATGACGTTTTCACTTTGTAGTTTGTGAAATGGTGTAGATACAATAACCGCTTGCATTTCAATTGCTGTAGGTGTTAGGCTTATTGTTAGGCTGTTTGTTGTTGGAATTAAGATGTTTATGGATTTTGTTTCGTAACCTAAAATAGAAACGACTATTTTACGATTTCCTGAGGGCAAATTTTCTAATAGAAAGTCACCATTTTCATTGGTATATGTCCCTTTTTCAAGCTCTGAAAGGTAGATGTTAGCATACGGTATTCCTTGATTTGTTGTAGCATCTGTAACAGTGCCTTTTATTGAGTTTTGGGCATATAGGTTTGTAATTGCTAGAAATAGCAATACATTAAATAGTATTCGCATAGTATGTTTTTAAATTTAATAATTGTTTTTAATACTGAATAAGTTTCAGTGTATTTTATAGAACGCGTTTAGGGTTCAAATTATTAAATTAAAGCTGGAGGTCCGCGGAGCGCTGTTTGTAAACGTTGAAAATCACTTAAAAATTGATACTGGGAAATAATTTGCAAAGTATCTTCTTCAAAAGAAATTAATTCAATATTAAAAAAAGTAAAGGTGTAAGCATTGCTTATTTTGAATTTATAAAAGTCGCATTCGGTATTTATTTCATGTAAGTGTGTAGATTTTTCACCTTTACAGATATCATGTTTATGGTGAGCAAAGATATGAGCAAATTTAGTCGCCGTAGGAACTAATAACGCTAATGCGAGCATTAATGTTATTGTTTTAAAAGCGATATGTTCCTTTGCTTTTTGCATTAACCTACTAAGCGTTTTAAGCCAATGCGTCTTAACATCTTTTTTTCAAAATTCCAGAAAAACTTATATTGTCCAAATAGCCAACCAAAAAAGACCAGCATAAATTGGTACATGATGAATAGTAAAACAATACGTGTTACCCAATATCCAAAAGATCCAAAACTTTCAGTAGTAATGTTTAAATAATTTAGGATAGGTTTTCCTATATATGATGCGGTTGAACCTGTTATGGCAAATACGATTAGTATCACAATAATTTCCCAATTCTGTTCAATACCCCAACGTTCTTTTAATTTTTCCACAAGCCTTATTTAAAGTGCAAATGTAATTAAAAGAGATTTAAATTCTAGGAACAAATGGTCCTAATCTTTGATTGTAAGTCAGCTGAAAATAAATAAAGTAATTATACAACTTGTAATTAACCTCATACCCATAGTCTATATCAGGCTGATAATCAATTTGCATTTCATATAAATTGGGGTTATATCTTTGTGGTTGTAACACACGATTATTCCATTCGTTTACATAAATTAAGTTTCTGTTTTCCAGATATTGTTGGGAATAGAAGCCTTCGGGCTTTGCCATACTGACTAACCAGGAGTTAAAACCGGGTTCGATGATGATGATTTCGTATTCCAATTCATCATTGGAAATGGTAACCGTATCACTAAGCTTCGCGTTTTCCTGTTTTTCATTTTTGTTAGCTGTCGTGGACTTTGTCGTATTGCAGCTTATGGCAAAACCACAAATTAGCAGGATGTATATGATAGACTTCATTTTTTTTAAGTTTTTAAGATTATATGTCCAAAACTAGTGCTTACTATGTTATTATAAAAGCTACAATGAGTGAAACCCAATTTTGAACGAGTAAAGTAGTCTTGTCTGTTTACTTAAAGTTACAAAAATCATTCCTTAAATACTTGTTTTTGAGTTGTTTTAACAAAAAACCAAAACTGTATATAAAGGAGTTAGGATTGGGACTTCGACAAGCTCAGTCTGACAAACGACAAGTTCAGCACAGGTTTTGTCGAAGTATGAGCCTGTCGAAGCTATCGAAAGCAGTGGTAGTAATGGACTTCGACAAGCTCAGTCTGACAAACGACAAGCTCAGTCTGACAAACCAAACGTTATTTTATATTTCTTTTTTTAGAATAAAAATGATACCTACCAATGATGTTTTTTACAAATAGGACTTCGATAAGCTCCATGTGATATGCTTCAATTTTTGTCATGTACTAAAAACAAAAAGTCAAAATGAGTTCAAAAAAAAGGCTGTCCTTATTTTTGGACAGCCTTTAAAAACGTTCAGGTTATTGTTCCCTATTTTAAAAGATTTATTATTTGTTCAGCTAACTCAGTACCAATTCTGTCTTGCGCTTCGTTGGTAGCAGCACCAGTATGTGGTGTTAACGATAGGCCAGCATTCATTAATAATTGAATTTCCGGTTTTGGTTCGTTTTCAAAAACGTCTAATGCAGCACCAGCTACTTTTCCGCTTTCAATAGCAGTTACTAAAGCAGCTTCATCAACCACACCACCACGAGCAGCATTGGCAATAAATACGCCTTTTTTCATTATTTCGAACTCTGGTGCACCAATAACATACTCTTTTTGGGCAGGTACATGTAAGGTAATAAAATCAGCTTGTTTTAAAACGTCTTCTTTAGAAATGGTTTTTATATCGAAGTTTACTTTTTGTCCGTCAAAAAATTCTAATTCCAAATTAGCTTTTTCAATAAACGGATCGAAAGCAATGACTTTCATGCCAGCTCCTAAAGCTACTTTTGCTGTTGCTTGACCAATACGTCCAAAACCTAAAACACCCAAGGTTTTTCCTTTAAGTTCCACACCTTTAGCGTATGCTTTCTTTAATTTACCAAAGCTAACATCGCCTTCAAGAGGCATGTCTCTGTTTGAGTTATGTAAAAAACGTGCCAATCCGTAAAAATGTCCAAATACCAATTCGGCAACGGAATGTGACGAAGAAGCAGGGGTATTAATAACGTGTAAACCTTTGCTTATAGCATAATCAACATCGATGTTATCCATACCAACACCACCACGTCCAATGATTTTAATGCTTGGACACGCGTCAATTAAATCTTTACGTACTGTTGTTGCACTGCGCACCAATAAAACACTAATTTGTTTTTCGTTTATATAGTTCGCTAGTTGCTCTTGTGCTACGGTTGTTGTAATCACTTCAAAACCACCTTTTTCAAGGGCTTCAATACCACTTTTTGAAATACCGTCGTTTGCTAATACTTTCATTTTATAAGTTAAAAGTTAAAAGTTAAAAGTTAAAAGTTTCAAGAACGATTATACTTTTTACTTCAGATTAATTTTATTTTTAAGGGTTCGAGTAAGCACTGCAAACTGCAACTGCCCACTGCAAACTTTTCATTTTAATGGTTCGAGTAAGCACTGCAAACTGCAACTGCCCACTGCAAACTTTTTAAGCCTTACTCTCCAATTCGCTCATGACCTCAACAAGTGCTTTTACACTGTCTATTGGTAGGGCGTTATACATGGAGGCTCTATAACCACCAACGCTTCTGTGTCCGTTTACACCGCTAATGCCTGCTTCTTTAAGCATGGTTTCAAAAGTTTCCTTTAAATTTTCATTTTCTAAAGTAAACGTCGCATTCATTAAAGAGCGATCTTCTTTTGCAGCAAAGCCTTTGAATAATGGGTTTAAATCAATTTCAGAATACATGACCTGCGCTTTTTTCTCATTCAATTCCTCAACGGCTTTAATACCACCTAAGCTTTTAATCCATTCTAAAGTTAACATAGACGTGTAAACCGAAAATACTGGAGGTGTATTGTACATACTACCATTATCGATATGGATTTTATAGTCCATGATAGAAGGAATGTTGCGAGATACTTTTCCTAAGATATCTTCTTTAACAACCACAAGTGTCGTTCCCGCAGGGCCCATATTTTTTTGTGCACCAGCGTAGATCAATCCGAACTGTGAAAAATCCAATTGGCGAGAAAAAATATCGCTACTCATATCGCAAACCATCGGGATTGGTGAGTTAGGGAATGATTTCATTTGTGTTCCAAAAATGGTATTGTTTGATGTACAGTGGAAATAATCGTAATCTTTAGGGATATCATACCCTTTAGGGATGTAATTAAAGTTAGCGTCTTTAGAAGATGCCACTTCATAGATATCGTCCAATTTTTTAGCTTCTTTAATGGCTTTTGAACTCCAAGCACCTGTATTTAAGTAACCAGCTCTTTTTTCTAAAAGATTCATGGCAACCATTAAAAACTGTGTGCTAGCGCCACCTTGTAAAAATAAGGCTTTGTAACCTTTGCCTTCTAGTCCCATAAGTTCTAAAACCAATGCTCTGGCTTGTTCCATAACATCAATAAAAGCTTTGCTTCTATGGGATATTTCTAATATAGATAATCCTTCATTATTAAAATCAAGAACGGCTTGAGATGATTTCAGAATGACTTCTTGTGGTAAAATACTTGGTCCTGCACTAAAGTTGTGTTTCTTCATTTGTGTTGTAGAATTTAAAGATGCAAAGTTGCTAATTAATTAGAAATTTAATGCTAAAAATTCAATAATTTTTTTAAGAAATTGCTAACAAAAATTCAACAGAATCGATACTATCCGCATAATCCCAAAGTTGAGGTTTTTGTGTAGCCCCAAATGCGATTTCGTTTTCTGTAAATCCGTTAGAAACAATGCACTGAATTTGACTTTTATCGGCTTCCAATTTGTCTTTTAATTGTGACAAATCGTCATAATATTCATAAAAAACGGTAGCGATTGGCGAGGCATAACTCGGGTCTTCTTTGATCATTAAAAAACCATTTTCCAGCATATCAAATTCGCTCATTAAATAAACCGCTTTGTTATAATCGTAGTTATTGGCGTATTTCGCTTTGTCAATAATAGGGTGCCAGTGGTACATGCCATTAAAAAAGGCATCAAAATTATAACCTTTGGGCAGGAATAGTTTCGAAACGTTTCGGCAGCCCAAGCCGTAGTATCTAAAAATATCCTCGGCTAGGTTTTTTAAATCGGCTTCGGTTTCCTGTCCTGTTAAAACGGCCACTGAGTTTCTGTTGTTTCTAATAATGGATGGTTTTCCTTTAAAATAATATTCAAAATAGCGTGCGGTATTATTGCTTCCCGTGGCAATTACAGCATCAAAATTTTCAATTTTAGCTTCCGTAAAATGTATGCTTCCTTTAAATTCAGGAGCTACATATTCCAGATATTTGGCTAAATAGGGTAGCAGGTGCTTATCGTTTGATGATTGTTTAACCAGCACCTTATGTCCCGTAATCAACACCGATAAAAAATCGTGAAACCCAACCAACGGAATGTTCCCTGCCATGATAATGGCCACTTGTTTTGGCTTCGTAACATTCATAGTGTACGGAGCGAGCCATTTGGTTAAATTATCGTGGGTTAAAGCATCTACCCAGCTTTTAATGGCAAACCTAATATTTTCGGGGGTGAACCAACCATTGTGTTCCTCTGCCAATTTTAATTGATGCTTGAATCCATCAAAGAATAACGCGTTGTGTTCAACATTCTCTTTTTTTTGAATTACTTCATTAGAAAATTGACTTAAAAAGTCTCCTAATTTCACAAATGCGGAAATTCTTTGTTGTAATTGCATGGTTAATTTGGTTATGAATACTTTTGGCGTTATTTTTGCGAGTACAAAGTTAGAAAGAAAAAACACTATGGCAATTATTATAACAGACGAATGTATAAATTGTGGTGCTTGCGAACCTGAGTGCCCAAACACAGCAATATATGAAGGCGCAGACGATTGGCGTTACAAAGACGGTACGAGTTTAACCGGTAAAGTCGTATTGACGAACGGCAGTGAGGTTGATGCGGATGAAGCCCAAGAACCTATAAGTGACGAGATTTACTATATCGTGCCAGATAAATGTACAGAATGTAAAGGTTTCCATGACGAGCCACAGTGTGCTGCGGTTTGTCCTGTAGATTGTTGTGTGCCGGATGATGACCATGTAGAAACCGAAGAGGAGCTTTTAGCGAAACAACGCTTTATGCACCCGGAAGAATAATTGACAATTGACAATTGACAATGAACAATTAGCAATTTGCAATGAACAATTAGCAATTGGTGATTAATAATAAAGAATGAAATCCTGAGCGTTTGCTTGGGATTTTTTTTTGTGAATCGTGAAAGGTGAATCGGGAGTCGGGAATCGTGAAAAAACGGGAGTCGTGAGTCATGAATCGGGAGTCGTGAAAGGGTTGATGGTTGTTGGTTATTGGTTGATGGTTTGTGTCCTAAATTCTGAATTCTGAATTTGTCAAATCGTCAATCGTAAATCGATAATGCTGTTAGTTTGCAAATCCATGACACACATTGACACATATTGACACAAATTGACACAATAGGTGAAAAAAGTAGGGGTTTTGTTCGAGTTTTGTTCGGGTTTTGTTCAGCTGTGGGTTTGGGGTCTGTTGTTTGGATGGGGGTTTGCCTGAACAAAGGGCGAATGAAACTCAACTAAGACTGTTGTCATACCTACTTTACATTTAAAAATGTTTTTGTAAGTGGATTTTTATTATATTCGTAAACATGTAAACGATATAACTACAATGGTGCTGCTGTTTGTTGTGGTTATACAATTGTTAGCCACAAGGCGAAAACCAAACTGAACGAATAAAAAAATGGAGAAAGATTATTTTCTTTTAGAGGACAAAAAAAAGGAAATTGAATCCAAGTTCTTAATCAAAAACGGTTGGTTAAAAATATACGAAGACGATTCTAAAGACTTTGACGATTCTGCTGGAATATATTGCTGTCTAATATCAAACGACAAAGTTGAAAAATACAGTGAAGACTATAATTGGCCACTTTCTATGGGAAGTGAAGGGAAACCATCTGTTTATGGAGATAACACATATAGATCCAATGACGAAGAAGGTTTAGAGCCTTTTTTACTCTACAAAAGCTTTTCATTACAGGAAACTTCAATAAAGTATATAGATGTTGCAGAAGAATTTGTTCTCTACTTTCGCCTTTACGAAAAAGGAAATGACAAACAAAACCGCACATTTTATTATGTAAGCGATTACGGAGAATTGGACGAAGTACTTACTATTGAGCCAAAATTGATTAAAGTTAAAATCAAGTATTTGAGGGAATATATCACAATGAGAGATATGAACTTCGTGGTTTGCTATGATTTTATGAGATTGCTAAAAAAAATCCCTTCAGATTGGAACATCAAACACAAGGATGAACTAATCAAAGAAAACGACTTTATTTACAGTCATTTAATTAGAAATGTATCCGAGAAAACTCAAAGTTGGGTAATGGGAAAATCATTCATTAAGCCTAATGACATAAAAAAGTCGCATTTTGACTTTGGAGAATCAAAAAATGAAAGCTTCATAATTGGAATTGATGACGAAGGGGACTTAATGTATGAAGACTGTGGAAAAACAGATGGAAATCATTTCAAAGTAACCTATTTCAAAAAAGAGGTTTTAAACAAATACTATAATGAACCAAACAAATATCAAGTTGATGGATTTAGCGTTGGTTCAAAATTTTTTAGATTAAAAATAGACAACAATGTAGATGAATACATTCCAGTATTTCTTACCAATTTAAGGATGCTGCCAGAATTGGAACAACTTCATTGGAAACAATACAATATTCCGCCAAAAGAAGGAATGAATATCAGCCGAACTTATTATAGGACAATGATAGAAGGACAATGGGCGGAGCAACCTGAAACGGTTGATTTATTTTTTAAATCAAAATATAAGAGTTTTAACAAAAAGTGGGAAGAGAAGTTTGGTTGGAAATTATATAAACCTTTGTCAAAAACGGATGAATATTTATTTACCGCATTACATAAAATAACATCCAACAATGTCAAAGCATTTTGTGAGCAAACATTGACTATAGTGAAACTGACCATTGACAGATTAAATGAAAAAGAATTAGCTAAAGGATTAAGTTTAGATTCTAAAGTTAGAGGAATTGGGAAATTTGAGAAATTTTTAGAATCTAAAGGAATGAATATTCCTGATATGTTTGAGTTCTTAAGAAATCTACAAAATTTGAGGTCTGGATTAATTGCTCACACATTTAGCGAATCAAATAAGGATTGTAAAAAAGCTCTCAAATATTTTGGAATTGAAAGTGATAATTACACAGAGGTTTTAGAAGAAATATTTGTTAAATCCGTATTTACTTTCAATACTTTAGAAAAATACTTTGAACTAAACGAGGAAAAGCACAGTGGCTAACAATGGTAGCCGTTGCACAAATCCATAAATTCATAAAAAACGAATTCATTTAAGTCCTTTTCAAGGGCTTTTTGATTTTTCAGCAAAGCAGTTTAGTTAAATTCTGGTAGGCTTAAATTGAAGTTTATTACGTTTTGAAGGCCATTTATTTTCTTAAATAAAAAAGCAAGTGCTCTAGCACTGCTTTTTGGTAGTTTTTTGGTAAACCTCAAATACTTTTTAACGTTATAAGCAACAGCGGAGTGACAATTAATAATTAACAATGAATAATTAATAATGAAATCCTGAGCGTTTGCTTGGGATTTTTTTTTGCTTTGAAGTGGGTTGGTTTTTGGTTTTTTGTTGTTGGTTGTTCTCAATTCTCAATTCTGAATTCTGAATTTGTCAAATCGTAAATCGTCAATCGTCAATCCTGCTAATTTGCAAATCCATGACACACATTGACACACATTGACACAAATTGACACACATTGACACATATTGACACAAATTGACACAAGTGCCCAAAAAAGTAGGGGTTTTGTTCGAGTTTTGTTCGGGTTTTGTTCAGCTATGGGTTTGGGGTCTGTTGTTTGGATGGGGGTTTGCCTGAACAAAGGGCGAATGAAACTGAACTAAGACTGTTGTTATACCATACCTACTTTACATTTTAAAATGTTTTTGTAAGTGGGTTTTTATTATATTCGTAAACATATAAACGATATAACTACAATGCTACTACCGTTTGTTGTGGTTATACAATTGTTATGGCCAATTAAAAAAACAAACTCTAAATATTTAAAGTATAAAAATTTGTATGTTTGATTTTTAAAATTTCATACAATGAAAATAAGTATTAAAAATCTAGGACCAATAAAAAATGCTGAATTTGAAATTTCTGATTTCACAGCAATTACCGGATTTAATAACACTGGTAAAACATATATTTCATATGCTTTATATGGATTTTTAAAAACTTGGTCTACTAACACTAAGAACTTAGAATTAGATGAAGAAATTAATTCATTTATTGAAAATGGAAGTTTAACTATTAAACTATCTAAATTCAAAAAAAAAGTTTTAGGTAATTTTTCTCAACTAACTAAAAATTATTCTGAAAATATACACAATATATTTAGCGCAAATGAGGAGGAGTACAAACAAACTGAATTTAATATAAGACTGAATCAGAATGATATTTTACTAAAAAACACAATTAATAGTGACATTTCTATTAAGGGGAAAAAAATTCTAAGTGTTAATAAAGATCAAGAATCTGAAGATCTAAATTTTAAAATAAATTTAGAAAGCAATACTAAATTACCTCCTAAATACATATTATCTGAAATTGTAAGTGAATACATTAATGAAGCACTATTAAATGAAATTTTACCAACTCCATATATCATAACTTCTGAAAGAACTGGTATTAATATTTTTCAAAATGAATTAGACATTAATAAAAATGTTTTTTTTGAGAAATTAGCACAAAGTAAAACAGGAAAATTTGACTTAAACCCATTTGAATATATAGATGAAGTTTTTAATAGATACTCTATTCCTATTAAAGATGGGATAGATAGAACTCGAGATATTGAAAAAGATTTTAAGCAAAACAGTTATATTTCCAAAGAATATCCTGCAATCGTTAAAAAACTAGAAAACAGTACTGGTGTAGGGTATAAAAACAATAAAGGTCAATACTTTATAACCTATAAAGAAGGGAGAAAAAAAATAGCATTACCTGTTTATTTAGGGTCATCTTCTTCTAGAGCACTTTTTGATTTATATTTATTCATTAAACATACTGCAAAAAAAGGACAATTACTTATTATTGATGAACCTGAATTAAATTTACATCCTAAAATACAAATCCAAATTGCTCGACTTTTAGCTTCTCTTTCAAATATTGGGGTTAAAGTTATGATAACCTCTCATAGTGACTATATTGTTAAAGAAATAAATAATTTAATAATGCTATCGAGCGATTTTGAAAATAAAGCTTCTTTTAAAAAATCGCACAAATATTTAGAATATGAATTTTTAAAAAACATCAATTTTTATATTACCGAAAATAGTACTTTGAGTCATATTGAAACTGATAAATTTGGATTATTACGTACAACATTTGATGATTCTATTAGAGAAATGCAAAATATTTCAGATGAGTTATATGAAAATCTATTATAACTATGAGTATAAATTGTATTAAAAACATTTTTGATGGAACATCTATAATTCCTTCTGCTCAGGACGAAATTATTATTAGAGAAACTGATAATAATGTTAAAGATAATAGCCTAAAAAAGGTTAAAATCAAAGGAATTAATAACCCTAATTTAGTTTGTTTTAAATTAGATAAATATGTTCCCTTGACAAAATACTTTAATTCAATTAATTCTGACGGAATAAATAAAGGGGTTGATGCTGTTATTTTCTACATTAAGGATGGAAAAGGTTATATTTTATTTATTGAATTAAAATCTTTTACTTTAAATCAGAAAGATGTTAGTAATAAATTTTTTGCTTCTACTGCATTTATTCATCAAATTGGTTATTTAGCAAAAAATATTTATGGAAAAAACATTCATGATTTTTCTTCATCCGCAATTGTTTTCTCACTAAACAGTAAAAACGATAGAGTTAATAAATTTGGTATGAGACCAGATATTCCTACAGTTAGTAATAAGAGTTATTCAAACTCAAAAAGCAACATACAAGTTCTTGAAATCCAAAAAAACAATGGAGAAAACTTCAATATATCTATGGATTGTATATTAACGAAAGCAAGGCATAAAGAATTAAAAAACTGGCCATAAAAAGTTAATATTTATCTCATAATGATGATTCTGTGGTGTTGGAATGTGGATAATTCCGGTAGGATTATCAATCATTTACTATTTAATGTAACTTGCTAGGTATCTTAATATATAGAAAAACCCATCATTCATTTAAGCACCTTTAGTTTTTGTCTCACAAAAGTCTCTCCTAAAAAAACAAAACCCCTTAATCTCCCCAACCCTTCAAAACCATTACAATTCTGACTTGCTCCTTGTTGGATGCATGGCTTGATGCTCTTTAAACTCCCCGATTTCATCCTTTAAGGTTTTATTGAGGTTTTGGAGTAGGTTGTTTTGGAACTTCATAATGCCAATTAAATCGTGCATGGCATTTAGGTTTTCCAATTGTTTGAAGACTATTTGTTCTAAATCGGCTTTGGTATATCTTGTGCTCATAATAAACTTGAATTAATTTTAGTTATAAATATTACATTAAAGAATCAAAAATAGATTCAATAATTATGTAATACGATTCAAATATAGCTTTTTAATATGAATCATCAAAACATTTTAATCAATTAACTTTGTGTTAAATGCTACTTACATAGCTTAAAACGATTCAAATGACTAGTAAAAGAAATTACAATAGAATAAGGGTAGTTTTGGCAGAACAGGACAGAACGAACAAGTGGTTGGCTGAAAAGGTCAGGAAAAACAGAACAACAGTTTCAAGATGGTGTACTAATGATATGCAGCCCTCCGTTGAGACTTTAGCTGAAATTGCCGAAATTCTAAATGTTGACATTAGGGAGTTGTTATTACCAACTAAGGATGTGAATAATTGAATACCTAAAATCGAAAAAAAGGATGACAGAACTTGGACATTATTTATCTAAAAAATCGGCAAGTAAAGCAGGGATTTCGAAGAAAACTGGAATTAGTAAATCTAGAATCAGTGAACTCACACTTAATCCATTTACGCAACTTAGAGCATGGGAATTATACTTAATTGCTTTGGCATTGGGTGTGGATCCTGGAGAAATGTTCAAAGACATCTTTACTGAATTAAAATTACCAAGTAAATAGAGACAAAAAACCTGATATGTTTTCGGGATATTGGTAATAGATGTTATACTGCATAACAAATTTTAGGTAATTTGAGAAATGAAAATACTGATTGTAACATTTGGAATAATAATTAGTATCGGACTATTCTCTAAAATGAGAATTGAACCGAAAATTGAGTTTGACCCAAGTATTAAACTAAATAATTTAAAACCAAAACCTGTGGGACTATTTTTATCGATGTCCGGAGTAATCGGAAAAACAAAAGAGGATGTTGAAAAATGTTTAAATGAATACGCTAAAGATAATAATGGCGACTTCGTAAAAGAAGATTTAGATAATGACAATGAAAATTTTTGTGTTTTAAACGAAAAAAATGGAAATGTAACAGTCTTTTATCCAAGTGGATTCAATGAATCTGGAGATATGTCAAAGTACATCTCTGAAAAATTAAATTGTCCTGTTTTCTTTTTTCATATTCACGATGGTGATTTATGGTTATATTTTTTATATAACAAAGGCAATTTAGTTGATCAGTTTAATCCGATTCCAGATTATTGGGATGATAGTTTATCTGAAACAGAAATCGATGAACAAAAAGGTAATCCACAAATCGTCACGAGATTAGTTCCAAATGTTAAAGAGCAAGACATTGTTAATTATTATGTTCGTTGGGATTTAGACGCAGAACCATTCAAGGCATATCCTCAAGATGAATTTACCAACAAGGATTGGCAAGTTGTAGATTTTATGAATAAGATTGGACTTGAATATCCAATATCTGATAGAGGAACTGCTTTAGGTACAGTTTACAAGTTTTGGATTCCTGAACCAAGTGAAAAGAATAAAGAAAAAGAAAGTTCCACTTCAAAGAAATGGTGGGAATTTTGGAATTAAAAACTGGCAACACCATTCATAACCGATTTGCACAAGGCATCTAAAACTATAAAAAATGGCTCTATTGACTCGTTGACAGAGATTTTAAAGACCCCATGAGCAACTCTAAAAACAAACAGATAAAAACTAAATTTGAAAGCAATTGGACTTCAAAATCATTAGAAAGTTTAGAAAAGGATATTTGGGGAGAGCCTAAATACGATAGTTATTTAGTTACAACTTGTCATAGACTCAGAAAAAAGGAGTTAAAGGATTTCAATATTGAAGACCTGAGAATTATGATTGGTCAAAATATTGGACTCAAGTTTTTGATTCCTTTAGCAATTGATAGGTTAAAAGAAAACATACTTGCTGAAGGTGACTTTTATGAGGGTGATTTATTGAAAGCTGTTTTGACTTCAGAGGCTGCTTACTGGAGGGAAGATAAGGAAAGTTGGAAGAAAATTATTGATTTGTTTAACATCAATATAGAGACATTAAATAACACGGATACTATATCAAAAATAAGAAAAGAATGGTTTGATGCTTTTTCAGAGTTTGAGAAATTTAATAATTGAACAGAAACAAATATGAGTTGGGATATTATACTATTTAGTTCAAAACAGAAAATAGACTCCATTGAAGATGTTGATGACAATCAATTTGAGCCAATGGATTTTTGTGAAATTCTTGAAAATTCATTTAGTGAAATATTAATAAATGAAAATCATAGAGAAATTAAAGGAAAAGACTTTTCAATTGACTTTTTCACCGATGAAGAACCTGTAAGTAATAAAATGATTAGTCTTTATGGCGAGAATGGCCTTTTTGAATTAATCGAATTATCCAAAAAGTACGGTTGGCAGATTTTTGATACTGGATTAGATGAAATGATTGACTTATACAATCCAGAAAAAAATGGTTATGAAAATCACAAGAAATATGTGGGACAGATTTTGAGAAGCAGATAAAAACGGTGTACAGCGTAAATATTTAAAAATGTTTGGAGGAGGAAGTATTCAAGGAATGATTACTAGCCTGAATAACAACAAAAAGTTACTCAGGTCTAAAAGACTTTTCAAAAAAGAGAAAACATTTCTTAGTTTAAAAAAGGAATATTTAAAAGCAGCTTCAGGAAAATTAGACCTTAAAAAGGCTTCAGCTAAGGAAATATTAGAAATAAGAAAGAAAGTAATAAAAAAAAGAAAAAAGGAACATCTCATTTTTATTGCAATGGCATTAATTGTGATAAGTATCTTTTCATATGTCCCTTTAAAATTAATTAAACAAAATAACTTACTAGTAAAAAATCAGCAAACATTAGAGTTTAAAGAAAAAGAAAATAAATTTTTAATTCTTATAGATGATGGTGATAATTGGTTTAAAAAAGGAGATTGGCAAAACGCTATTTTCCAATACCAAAAAGCAAAAAAAATGTTCTCTGATAATTATGATGTCAATTATAGACTTGTTAATGCATATAGTTTGCAATGCGAAAGAGAAATTAAAAATTGCCACGTTGCTAAGGAACTTTTAGACAAGCTGATTTTGGATTTTCCTGAAAAAAAACATGAATTGATTAAAATTAAAGACAGACTAGAGTACGAATATCAATAAAAACAACGAGTTGTAAAACGTTTGAATGAAACACATTTCAATAATAATATTTTCATTTCTGATTTGTAATTTATCAATTGCACAACATTCTGATAGATTTCTTGAACTTGTAAAAGATTTAAAAAAAATTGGCTCGGAAGTAGATACAACATATTATAAAAATGGGAAAATTTTGTGGATAATTTGTTGGACAACTTATGAGTATAATTCAGAAGAATTCTCAACAGCAACAGGGAAACTTGTGCAATACCACAAAAATGGACAAGTCGCAGATGAAAGTTGTTTGGGCAAATATGGAAATATCTTATCGAGCAAAGGGTTTGACAGAAATGGGAACAAAACCGTAGAATTTGTAACAACAGAAATTGATTCGGAAGCTAAATCCCTAGATGAGTTTTTTGACTCTTTAGGAGAGGTTCGTTTCAAAAGATACTACCGACATTATAAATGTTCCAATAAGTTAGGAATTTGTTATTTGTACAAAGAAGGACAAAGGGTTAACGGAAAGAAAAATGGACTTTGGACAACTTACAATGAAAACGGAGAAATAAGAAAAGAAAAAGAATATTAAGGAACGATTTACAACGCCAGTAACCGTTATACAAAACATATAAAACCATAAAAAATCACAGATATAGCTCCTTTTTTTTGAAAGCTTTTAAAACTTTTATATATTGCGTGGTATAAGAATTTTCATCATTTAAAAAAGGGGAGGAGATAGTGGGTAGAAGCTGTAAAACTTCCGTATAGCCATCCATATCAGCTGTATGAAAAGATAAAAGTTCTGAGTATAAATAAGTTGCCAACAAGCTGAATGAACGAACTATTTGAATTAAACAAAGGATTCCTGATTAAAGGATATTTATGGATAAGCGGAATTCTGACTTTCGGATTTTCCACATATTTGTTTTACTTTTCTTCAGAGGTTTCAACTAAATGGATTTTGACAATCTATTCTATCACTTTATTTTTTGCACCTACATTTGTTTTGTTTGCTTGGATTTCCGATTGGTTTCGTAAAAGGAGGTACAAAAACCGAATTCTATCTAAAAAACCTTATTCGGATTTAGAAAAAATCGGATTTAATAAAAGAGCAATTAAAACAAATCATAACAGTCTTAAAGATTACGTTTTGTTTGGAGAAATAAATGGTTGTCAAATAACTTTTGATATAGATATTTACAAACCAAGAATAGCAGAATTTGCAATTTATGGACTTACTAATAACCTAAACAGTAAAGACTACTTGCAAAAAGCTCAAGAATATGACTATTCGAATATTGACTTTACTAGATATTCATTCACAAAAAAAATTGACACTAGAAAAGAAAAGTTGAATTCTATTCAAGAATTAGAAAAAATTTTAACGGAATTGACTCACATTGTGAAAAAAGAAAAATATGAACCGATTCCAATAACAGAAGCAAAGCCAGTTGGCAACACCTTGTAAAAATAATTGCTTGGTTCTAGCCTATTCGGAAAACCCTGCGGATTTTCTTCTGGTTCGTTCCATTTTTAATAAGTTAGTTGCTTGCATACCCAACTATCCTTACACAATCACATCATCAGTAATTTGAACAAAAATGTGCCGATACGGAATTAACTCATACAAACCTCATTATGCTTGTTTCGAATGTCGAAAAACATTTAAGCGAAGATTGTTAATTGATATTGACGAGAATACTGGATATACAAAAGTTTGGGAAAATCAGCCATATAAATGTCCTGAATGTAACGGAATGACTGCTAATATGGGATTGGACTTTGAATCACCAAAAAAGTCGGATTTAAAAGCGTGGAATCATATTCGAAATTTATACGAAACGGGAATTACATTTCATTCTTGTGGATGTTCTGGACCTGGTTATATTCCGAAGGACAAAGAAAGTCTAATTGAGTTTCTAAAAGAGAAAAAAGATATTTATATAAAACACAGGAGGTTTTGGTCTAATAGAATTGTACCAAAAAATGATAGCGAAAAAAGTAAAGACTGGTACAAAAACAGTGAATATTTAATTTATATTCCGAATGAACTAAAGGACGGAACTAACAAGAATCGGAAAATTGATTGGGAAAAAGCTGTTGTTTATTGGAGTGAAAAAATTGAATACATTGAGAGTCATCTGAAAAAACTATAGACAATACCATGTCCTAACATATACTGCTTCTGGTTTTCCTTTTGGAAAATCCTAGTAAGGGTTGTGGTTTGTGTTTTTTAATTATCTTAGTTCTTAAATCATACAACGCCTGTTACAGAAACACGTTACCTGCAAGCTTACATCTATGAACACTGAAGAATTTGTAAAGGCATTTTATGTCGAAAAACAGAGTTTCCTGAAAGAATATCTTTCTGAAAATTCTGAAACCGAAGTTGGGCAATTAATTAAGTCACTTAATCTGACTGACCAACAGACTGAAATAATGAAAAAAGTGTTAGACACTTCCTTTACTGATATTTTTTATACCATTCTTTTAGGTTTAGACGGTTGTGCTTCTATTGGTGGGATACAAGAAATGTATGATCTGAAAGATGAAAAAGGAAATCAGTTAAATGGAGAAATAGAAGGTTATGCTTATGAATATTTTCACGAACCAAAGTAACTAATGGAGCTCATAGGTGAAGGGCAAGGCAAAAGAGAGGGGTGAAATTATATTTGTAATGTGTTTTATTTTTAATGATTAACAAAATGTTAGCCTTATTTTAAAGAGCGAACCGTATAAAATTGAAATGAAACTTTGAAAAAACAAACATTATCAAGATACAAATGGCAAGATATTTAAGGGACTTAAGTATACATATTGGACATGGGCAAAAGCTACCAGACGGATTATCAGAAAAGGATTTTAATCTGACTACACATACTGTTCAAGATATTTTTTTCTACTTGATTCCCACAAAGTTTGAATTTGGAGATATTTTGAAGCTGAACATTGACATAAAAGGCAATGGGGAAAAACCTGATGATGTCAAGAATTTTGGTGGGTATGTTAACTATTCATTTGTTGATTTTGATTTCCATAAATATTTCAGACTTCCAAAGGCCAAACAAAATGATTGGATTCTGAATGTCCTAAAAACAGTAATTGATAATATACCTGTTGAGGTTCAGGGAAATAAAATCAAGGTATTGGAAATTATAAACCACATAAAAGAATTGAAGTATGATTATTCTTTTGACAGTAAGAAACTAAGCAAATTCAATAAGTCAAGAAGTCTCAAAGCAATATTGACAATTAGGATTAATGATAACGGACAGAACGCCTCTTTAAAGATTGTAGACAAGCAAGGAGTCGAATACTATAATGACTTCTTGCTAAAAAACGTAGTATATGATTTTTATAATAAACTCCATAAAACGAAATGGATAGATAATTCATTTCAAGTATTCGATAGAAATGGGAATATATTTAAAGAGATAACAATAAAGAGCTAAGGGTTCACAAAACATATAAAACCATAAAAAAATCACAGATATCGCTCCATTGAATAATAAATGTTACTATATAACGAGTTACCCACAAAACAAGAAAACCGAGAGATATGACAACATTTAGAATTATAATACCAATGCTTTTTGCAACAATACTTATTGGTTGCAATACCGAAAAAAAGACCAATCCCGAAATTGAAAACATAAGCCACACGGAAAAAGAAACGGATACGGACACGCTGACCAAACACCTAAAACCGTTCAAATCGGAATTGCCTACTATCGGACTTTTGATGTATAACGGCGTGCTTCAAAGCGAAGTCATCGCAGCTTCCGACGTTTTTGCAAAACCGACAGAAGATGGAACACAGCTTTTCAACGTGGTGTCCATAGCCGAAACTAAAAATCCAATAACAACGGAGGAAGGCATGCATTTTGTTCCCGATTATACATTTGGGAACTGCCCGAAATTAACAGTTTTGTTTGTTCCAAGTGCTTACGATATGTACGCCCAAATTCACAATGAAAAGATTGTGGATTTTATAAGGGAGAAGAATAAAGAAACCCAATATACCGTGAGCAATTGTGCGGGAGCTCAATTAATTGGAGCATCCGGAATTGCAGACGGCAAGAAAATCGTTACGTGGATTGGCGGTGGGGAACAATTACAAAAGGACTATCCGAATTTAAAAGTCCAAAACGACAGTTTGGTAACTTATGTTGAAGATGGAAAATTCAGTTCTTCTAACGGAAATTTGGCGAGTTACATTTCTGCATTGAATGTATTGGAAAAAATGACTAGTCTAGAACATAGAAAGTTTGTAGAAAGTTATTTATATCTCGACCGACTTCAAAATTGGAAAGAATAAGTATTGTGGGCACAATGATAACCGTTTACTAAACATCAAAAACCATAAAAAACCACACAGATATAGCTAAATGTTATATAACTACAAAAAATGAGTCTAAATTTAGAAAAGGAACTTATTGAAATCATAGAAAGTGATTTATGGATGATTCATGTTTTGAAAACCGTTAGGGATTTAAAGCTAAATGATTCTTGGGTTGGCGCTGGTTTTGTGAGAAATAAGGTTTGGGATGTAAAACACGGAAAAGAAAGCACCGAACTTAATGATATTGACATCATATACTTTGACAAAACTAAACCGATTAAAGAGTATGACTCACACATTGAGACAAAGCTAAAATCAATAAGTCCAAATCTGAATTGGTCTGTAAAAAATCAAGCAAGAATGCACCTTAGAAATGGACACAAACCATATGCAGATTGTCATGAAGCCATTTCTTTTTGGCCAGAAACTGCAACTTCAATAGCAGTAAGATTGAATTCCAAAAACCGAATTGAGTATATGGCGCCTTATGGTTTGGAAGATTTATTTAATCTTTTGGTGATTCCTACACCTGGATTTGATTTAGCGACTTACAATGAACGAATTCAAGAAAAGGGATGGAAAGAAAAATGGAACCAACTGGAAATAAAAACCAGCTCTGCACAGTCTTCCAAAATAGTTATGTAAAAGGAAGAGAGTTCTGTATGTAAGCAAGTTGGCAGTCATTGGAGAAAAGATTTATGAAAATCAAAAGTTGAATAGATAAAGTAATATGAGGAAGATAGTTGCAGCATTAAATATGACACTTGATGGAATATGCGACCATACAGCAGGAATTCCAGATGAAGAAATACATCAGCATTATACAGAGTTATTAGGACAGGGAGACGCCATTCTATACGGTAGAACAACGTATCAACTTATGGAATTTTGGCGAACGTTTTTAGAAAATCCTTCCGAAGAAAAATCAATGAATGACTTTGCCATAGCTATTGACAAAATTCCAAAAATTGTTTTCTCCCATACGCTTAAAAATGTAGATTGGGAAAGCGCAACCATAGCAAAACGTGACTTAAAAGATAAAGTTTTTGAACTCAAGCAACAATCAGGTAAAACTGTTTTTGTTGGTAGTCGCAGTTTAATTATACAACTGATGAAACTTAACTTGATTGATGAATTCCAACTTTGCATATATCCAATGGTGGAAGGAAACGGTTTGTCATTATTTGAAGACATAAACGCCAGGATTATTTTTAAACTTGTTAAGACTAAAATCTTTAATAGTGGAGCTGTGATTCTGTATTATCAACCGAAAAAGGAATGATAAAGAAAAAATAAGGAACTACCAGCAATGGACGTTGGCAAACATTTAAGCTGAAAATATGAAATGGCATTTCACTGTTTTAATTATCTGTGTATTTACTATTTGTTGTAAAGGGAAATCAGAAAAACTAAAGGAAGAATCAAATAAAATTGACCAAATCCTCAATGTAAAAGATACTATTGATTTTGGTGATTTTATAGTTTATAATATTTATAAAAATCAAATCTTAGTTTATAGAGAACTAAAAGGAGAAAAGGATTCTCTTAAAATTGCAAACAAAATAATAAGGAACTTATTTACACCATATCCTGCGATATTTAAAAATTGTTGGAGCTATTCTGAATCAAACTTTATTGGGTGGAACACGCACTTAATAAAGAACGACACCATAATTAATGAAAGAATAAAACTTATAGAACAAATAAACCTTGATGCTATCATCAAAAACACTTATAAAACCGTTTCAGAACTTTCTGGCTACAAACCCACTGGAGCCTGGTATATATATTTCTTTTCTAGTCCTGATGGATGTGATATGTGTGGATGTGATTTAAATTCGATGCAATTGAATTTATCCTATACAAAGATGTTTGAAAAAAATTATATCAAAAATTTGCTACCCCATGAGTTTAATCATAATATTTATGACTTAACAAGTAAAAATGACCCTGATAATAATACCGTTCTTTGGGATGTTATCAGTGAAGGTTTTGCTACTTACTTTGCAAAAAAGCATTCCAACCTATCCATTTCAGAAGCTTTTATGACTTATTCAAAAGAAGATTATCGATGGTGTTTAGAAAATGAAAAAAGGATTTTTGAAAAGGCCAAACCACTATTATTTTCAACTAATGGAAAAGATTATAATGAATTAGGAACGGCTGAAAGAAATTCTTTTATGCCAGATTCTCCCGGAAAACTTGGCTATTTTATTGGTTATAGAATAATTGAAGAGTATGTTAAAAGAAATGGAGAGGACTCTTGGACAGAGGTATATACAATTCCTGTTAGAAAACTATTAAAAGAAAGCGGATATGAAAAGTATATATCCGAATTAAAATAAAAATGATTTTCCAACACCGTGTCCTATAGCTCATTGCAGCTGAATTCAAGTAACCCTATTTTAAAAAATATGTTTTGATAGTTTTTAAAACATTTATATATTGCATGGCATAAGAATTTTCATCATTTTCAAAAAGAAGTGATAGAAGATAAAAAACTAACGATATCTTGTATGTTTATGGGGTATGGAGTAATGAAATATAACGAGTTGTCTGTGATTTTAAAATAACACCCTAATGACAAAAACAGAGATCAAAGTATCAACTGAGTTTAAAACTCAAACTACCAAGGCGATAATTTCTATTAACTTTTTTCTATTAACTTATATACTCATGTTGGTTTTGGCTGTTGGGTTGACAGCCCTATGTGTTTATGGCGGAATAATGTTAATAGCTATTCGACCAATGTTAATAACCATAGCTTTAGGAATAGGATTAGCAAGTTTGGGAATTCTTGTGTTGTTTTTTCTACTTAAATTTATATTTAAATCGCACAAAGTTGATCGCTCACACCTCATTGAAATTAGAAAAACGGATGAACCTGAACTTTTTAGTCTCATAGACGAGATTGTGAATAAGGTTGGTACAGACTTTCCTAAAAAAGTTTATTTATCTACAGATGTAAATGCGGCAGTTTTTTATGACTCTAGTTTTTGGAGTATGTTTTTCCCAATCAAAAAAAACCTTCAAATTGGCTTGGGGCTAGTCAACACCATCTCCAAATCGGAACTTACTGCGATATTGAGCCACGAATTCGGTCATTTTTCTCAAAAAACAATGAAGGTCGGAAGTTATGTTTACAATGTAAATCAAGTAATTTTTAACCTTTTGTATGACAACGAATCGTATGATAAACTTATACAAGGGTGGGCAAATGTAAGTGGCTATTTTTCAATTTTTGTGATTATAGCGGTAAAAATTGTTGAAGGTATTCAGTGGGTATTAAAAAAAATGTATGAAGTTGTTAATAAGAATTATATGGGGTTGTCAAGAGAAATGGAATTTCATGCTGATGAAATAGCGGCAAGTGTAACTGGATTAGACCCTTTAAAAAGTTCTTTGCTGAGAATGTCCCTAGCCGATCATTCTTTCAACAGTGTTTTATCATTTTATGAGAGTAAAATAACCGAAAATAAAAAAACTGAAAATATTTATAAAGACCACTTATTTGTAATGAATTTTATTGCTCAAGACAATAAAATTGAAATTAAAAACAACTTGCCTCAAATATCGGAAGATGAATTAAATAAATTCAATAAATCAAAATTGGTAATTAAAGACCAGTGGGCTTCACATCCAAGTACAGAAGACAGAATAGCAATGCTAGAGAAAACCGGATTGAATTCAAAAAATGTGGACAACGAATCTGCAAATCTATTGTTTAGTAATATAGAAAAAACACAAAAAGAGCTAACTGGAAAGCTGTTTAAAGAAGTCGCTTATACCGGCGAGTGTTCAATTATTCCAAGTGAAGTGTTTCAGTCTGAATTCAAAAATGAATTTATAGAAAACTCGTTTGCTAAAGTGTATAATGGTTATTATGATAATAAAAATCCGTTAGTTTTTGACACAAAAAATACAATGGATCATTTAGCTGATATCAAATTGGAAGATTTATTTTCTGAAGAAATGGTAGATCTCGTTTATACAGCAATATCTCTGCAAACTGACATTGAAACGATTAAACAAATTTCAGAGAAGACTCTGCCCATCAAAACATTTGATTATGATGGAAAAAAGTATAGCCAAAAGGACAGTAAAATTCTTCTTCAAAAACTTGAATTAGAACTAAAAGAAATAAACGAACAGATAAAGCTTAACGACATAAGGATTTTTCAGTTTTTCAGTAATTGCGAGCGTGATAATGAAAATAATTCCGTGTTGGAGAATTTATACAATGAGTTTTTTGATTATGAAAAAGAACTTGATTCTAAATATGAAACCTATATTAAGTTGTCAAACGAATTACAATTTGTAAACTTCACAACGCCTTTTGAACAGATTCGAGCAAATTTTTTACGGATTGAACCAATAGAAGAAGATTTGAAAAAAGGAATAAGGGAATTGCTGGAAGACATTAAGTATGAATCTGAATTAACAAAAAAAATTAAAGATAATTTTGAATTGTACCTTTCTAAGAAATGGACGTATTTTGGTAACGAAAAGTATTTTGATAGTAATTTGGAAATGATATTTACAGCTATGAACAATTATGCTTTTCTTTTATCACGAGGTTACTTTTTATTAAAAAAGAAATTATTGAATTACCAACTGGAATTGATAAAAATCACAGATAATAACAGCGTATCGCAAGAGGGAGTTGTGCTTAACATTGGAAAATCGAATTGAATTGATATTTAAATCATTGAAATACGAAAAATACGCTCAAAAAGCAGTTGGCAAACTTCAAGAAAGTCAGCCTAGTTTTAGAGAAAAATTTGGTACGGAAAATTACGCAAATTGGTTTTATAATCAATCCACCGAAACATTAAGATTGTATAACGACGACAAAGAGATTTACTTCCGATATATTCCAGTTGGAACATTTTCGCTGAATACAAACACTTGGATGTGGGCTTGGGCGAATGAAGATTCTATTGAACTTGAAAAATTTAGGACATTAAAAATTAAAGAGTTTGGAGAAAAAAAGAATTACGAAAATCTGACCAATAAGCACTTTAATGGAGATAAATATACAGGTTGGGAATTAACAGCAATAGCTTTTGACATAATTGGTGGAATTGGAACATATCGAGTTATTTCTGGGCATTTAGAAAAATATTTTCTATTGACTGAACAGATAACGAAAGAAGAAGTCGAAAAAAGTGAAAGTGAATTAATTGAATGTAGTATTCACGGAAAAATAAGGAAGGCATTTATTTGCCAACATTTGAATACGGAAAACAAAATAGGGTTTGAAGAAGCATTTGAAACTTATCGTGGAATGAAATTGGATGAAGATGATGATTTTCAAGCATGGTGTACCGAATGCGAAAAAGTGCGACTAAAAACGGATGGTTGGAATGATGAATCTATGAAATTTGCTAATATTAAGTTGGTCTGTGAAAGATGTTACTTTGAAGTTAAAGAATTGAATTTGAACGAACTAAAATATTAAGGATAACATCGGTACCCGTTGCGTAAGACCTATAAAACCATAAAACATCATGGATATAGCCTCCTTTTTTTGATAGTTTTTAAAACATTTACATATTGCATGGTATGAGAGTTTTCATCGTTTTAAAAAAAGAAGTGATAGAAGATAAAAAACTAACGATATCCTGTATGTTTATGGGATATGAGTAATATATGTTATTATATAACGGGGTTGACTTAGGCTGAAAAATGAACAAAACGATTAATGAAATAATAAACCGACTAAAAAAATATCAAGAAGCTGATTTTGAATTAGACTCGGATTCGATAATTGTACATCCCAAAAACAAAAACGGATTTCCTGTTGTTCTGATTGACAATGGCAAAGGGAATTTTACGGTTGAATATGATTTTTGGCACGAAGAATTTAAAAGTGAAGAAGAAGCTATTAGTTGTTTTGGTTATGGACTGTCAAATGAATGCAGATTAAAAGTAAAGAAAAGAGGCAATAAACGAATAAAGTGGACTTTACAGTTTAACAAAAACGGAAATTGGGAAGACGAAAGTACAGTCGCAATTTTTGACTTCCAATTTTGGAAAAAATCAGAATATGAATTTTTGCAAAACGATTTGATAAAAAATATTTCGGAATAAAAAGCCAGCAGGTAACTCCGGCTGAGTTAAAAACCAATGCCGTTCTATCTACTTAGAAGCGCCTCTTCCCAAGAATAATTTTTAATTTAAATTATCCCATTAGTTATTTGAGTTAAATACTCCATGCATATACTTTAAATAATTAATGAATTAACTACATTTGCACTCGCAAATTATAGATTTCCGCTTTTGTGGAAATGAAAAAAATAAATTTTTAATGAAAGCAGGTATTGTAGGATTGCCAAACGTAGGAAAATCAACCTTATTTAATTGTTTGTCTAATGCCAAAGCGCAAAGTGCCAACTTTCCGTTTTGTACCATAGAGCCTAATATTGGTGTGGTAAATGTTCCAGATAAACGTTTAGAAAAGCTTACGGAGTTGGTAAACCCTGTGCGTGTGCAACCCGCAACCGTAGAGATTGTTGATATTGCTGGGTTGGTAAAAGGCGCAAGTAAAGGTGAAGGTTTAGGAAACCAGTTTTTAGCCAACATCAGGGAAACGGATGCTATTTTACACGTATTGCGTTGTTTTGATAACGATAATATTGTGCATGTTGATGGGAGCGTAAACCCCATTCGCGATAAGGAAACCATCGACATGGAATTACAGCTTAAGGATTTAGAAACCGTTGATAAAAAACTTGAAAAAGTAAAACGTGCAGCCAAAACAGGTAATAAGGAGGCGCAAAAGGAAGAAGCGGTTTTATTAAAAATAAAAGAAAATTTAGAAGCAGGCATTTCGGTTCGTGCTTTAGAGTTTACAGAAGATGATTATGAGGATTTTGTAAAACCTTCGCAATTTATTACTGAAAAACCAGTGATGTATGTATGTAATGTAGATGAAGCGTCGGCAGTATCCGGTAATAAATATGTCGATTTGGTAAAAGAAGCGGTAAAAGACGAAAAAGCCGAAGTGTTATTTTTAGCTGTTGGTACCGAAGCTGATATCAATGAGTTAGACGATTATGAAGAGCGTCAGCTATTTTTACAAGATATAGGTTTGGACGAGGCAGGTTCTGCAAAATTAATAAGATCGGCCTACAAGCTTCTAAAACAACAAACATACTTTACTGCAGGTGTTAAAGAAGTACGTGCTTGGACTATTGATATTGGTGCTACGGCGCCACAGGCAGCGGGCGTTATCCATACCGATTTCGAAAAGGGTTTTATTAGAGCCGAAGTGATTGGTTATGATGATTATGTGTCTTTTGGAAGTGAAGCCAAAGTAAAAGAAGCTGGTAAAATGCGTGTTGAAGGAAAGAATTATGTGGTTAAGGATGGTGATGTGATGCATTTCCTTTTTAACGTTTAATGTCACTTTATCGATAAAAGTAATTCGTTATTTTTTTTTATTGGTCACAGAAATAGTTAAAACTATGCACTTTAGTGCATTTCCCTTTTAGATTCTAAAAATTTTTACAGATTAATTTCACAAACTAACCTTGCAGATTTAGTCTGCGAACAAAACTAAGGACTTCAAGTCCATAGAAGTGGTTGATTTATTTATTCTAAATAAAAGTAAATAGTTGTAGGTAAACTTATATTTTTGAAATAGTTTTGTAATATTATTATTCTATACTATAAGTTATTATGCCTTACGTTAAAGTCGAAACCATTATTAATGCAGATATAAAAACGTGTTTTAATTTAGCGAGAAATATAGAGATTCATCAAGAATCTTTAAAACATTCAGATGAAATTGCTGTTGCAGGAAGAACTTCAGGTTTAATTGAGTTAAGCGAAACAGTTACTTGGGAAGCCAAACATTTTGGGTTTGTGCAGCATTTAACTTCAAAAATCACAGAATTTAAGTACCCAGATTATTTTGTAGATGAAATGGTTTCTGGAGCATTCAAATCATTTCGACACGAGCACCACTTCAAAAAAGTTGGTAAAAAAACAATTATGTCCGATGTTTTTTATTTCGAATCCCCTTATGGTATTTTGGGAAAATTAGCGAACTGGTTATTCTTGGAAAAGTATATGGCAAATCTTTTGCGAACAAGAAATGCATTTTTAAAAGAAAAAGCGGAATCTGTTGTCAGTGGTCAGTAGGCAGTATTCAGTAGCAGTAGGCAGTATTCAGTAGTCAGTAGACAGTAAGCAGTAGCAGTAGCAGTAGGCAGTAGCAGTAGGCAGTAACAGTAGGCAGTAAGCAGTAAGCAGTAACAGTAGACAGTAACAGCAGTAGTCAGTAATCAACAATCAATTCAACGATTAACCAATTCAACGCATAAACGTATAAACAATAGCCAGTAGGCAGTGGCAGTAGGCAGTAACAGTTGCCAGTAGTCAGTAATCAACAGTCAATTCAATGATTAACCAATTCACGCATAAACAAATAAACCCATAAACAAATAAACAATAATCAGTAGGCAGTCGCAGTAGGTAGTAGTTGGTAATCAACAATCAATTCAACAATTAAACAGTTAAACGATTCAACGTATAAACAATAGCCAGTAAGCAGTAGACAGTAGGCAGTAAGCAGTCGCAGTAGGCAGTAGTCAGTAATCAACAATCAATTCAATGATTAACCAATTCACGCATAAACAAATAAACGTATAAACAAATAAACAATAGCCAATAGTTGATGATTAACAACCAATTCAACTCATAAACCCATAAACTCATAAACTCACAAACAAAACCCACGTTTGAACATCGTAATTCCTTCCTACATTAATTCCTTGCCACTTACATGTAGTTTATATTCGCTTCATGCAATCAAAAAAGAAATTCATCTCCGGTATTTTAATAGGTATTTTAGGCATCGTCCTTTTTTCATCTAAAGCTGTCATGGTAAAATTGGCGTATCTATATCAAGTGGATGCGTTGAGTCTTTTGTTATTGCGTATGCTCTTTTCGTTTCCATTTTATTTGGTTATTGCTATTATATACAGCAGAAAAGAAAACCCTAGTGTTATTGTGAAAAGAGATTATTATTGGGTCGTGTTTTTTGGTTTGGTAGGTTACTATTTGTCTAGTTATTTCGATTTTGTAGGGTTGCAATATATTAAAGCGAGCTTAGAGCGTATCATCTTGTTTTTATATCCAACCATTATCATTATTTTCAACAAGTTATTTCTTAAAAAACCTATCAATTCAACACAGGCACTGGCTATATTTTTAACTTACATTGGTATTGTTATTACCTTTTGGGGCGAAGTGGCTATTTCTGGTACCGATACTTACTTAGGAGGGTTTTTCATTTTGCTTTGTGCCATTACTTATGCTGCTTATTTAGTGGGAAGCGGTTGGCTCATACCTAAGTTTGGTGTGGTTAAATTCACGTCCTATGCCATGATAGTTTCGTGCTTTTGTGTGTTTATTCATTTTGGTTTGTTTTCCAATGTAGACATTTTTGGTTTGCAATGGGAAGTGTATATGTTGGGTTTTTTAATAGCCATTTTTGCTACCGTTATTCCATCGTATTTGGTTTCTGAATCCATCAATCGCATCAATTCTTCAAATTTTGCAGTTATTGCTGGTTTTGGGCCTATTTCGACCATTATATTAGCAGGTATTTTTTTAAATGAAGTGCTTACATTGTTGCAGTTATTTGGTGCATTAATTGTTATTTTTGGTATCTTGCTGGTGTCTTTGAGGAGGGGTTAGGGAGTGGAGAAGTTGAGGAGTTTAGTAGTGGAGAAGTTGAGGAGTTTAGGAGTATTAAAGTTTCAGAGATTCAAAGGTTTCAGAGTTTAAAAGTTTAAAAAGAGTATTATATATTTTCATTGTTCATTACCAATATTAGTCACAGACCAAAACCCAGAACCAAGACCCAAGACTCAAGAACTAAGAACCAAGACCCATCAACCACAAACCATCAACCACAAACCATCAACCATCAACCAAAACCCAACTTATCAAACAATATTGTTAATTACTTTGTGTAATGGCAGTTTCATTTTTTCTAGGGTTGTATTATATTAGCGTCCAATCACAAAATCTTACTCAAAATCTATGGCTGAATTAACCAATTACACCGAAGATAATATACGTTCACTAGACTGGAAAGAGCATATTCGTATGCGCCCAGGGATGTATATTGGTAAATTGGGTGATGGCTCTTCACCAGATGATGGTATTTACATTCTTCTAAAAGAGGTTTTAGACAACTCTATTGATGAGTATGTGATGGGAGCAGGAAAGACCATCGAGATTTCCATTCAAGGTAGTAAAGTAACCGTTAGGGATTACGGTCGTGGTATTCCGTTAGGAAAAGTGGTAGACGTGGTTTCTAAAATGAATACCGGTGGAAAGTACGACTCTAAAGCCTTTAAAAAATCGGTAGGATTAAATGGGGTTGGTACCAAAGCGGTGAATGCCTTATCGTCATTTTTTAGAGTAGAATCTACACGCGATAATAAATCCGCTTCCGCTGAATTTGAACAGGGAAATTTAATCAATCAAGAGTTATTAGACGATACAACGCGCCGAAAAGGAACGAAAGTGTCTTTTGTTCCCGACGACATCATTTTTAAAAACTATAAGTATAGAAATGAGTATATCGTTAAAATGCTTAAAAACTATGTGTATTTAAACCCAGGTTTAACCATCGTTTTTAATGGTGAAAAGTATTTTAGTGAGAATGGACTGAAAGATTTATTATCTGAAAACATTAACGAATCAGATAGAACATATCCCATCATTCACTTACGAGGAGATGATATTGAAGTGGCGATAACGCATAGTAAAACACAATACAGTGAAGAGTATCATTCGTTTGTAAACGGACAAAATACCACGCAGGGAGGTACGCACTTAAATGCATTTAGAGAGGCTTTGGTAAAGACGATTCGTGAGTTTTATGGCAAAAACTACGATGCTTCTGATGTTAGAAAATCTGTTGTAAGTGCCATTGCCATTAAAGTCATGGAGCCTGTTTTTGAAAGTCAGACGAAAACCAAATTAGGCTCTACGGATATGGGGGGCGATTTGCCAACCGTAAGAACCTATATCAATGACTTTTTAAAAACGCATTTAGACAACTACTTACATAAAAATCCAGATGCAGCAGAGAAGATTCAACGTAAAATTCTGCAAGCAGAAAGGGAGCGAAAAGAACTTTCAGGGATTCGAAAACTAGCAAAAGACCGTGCCAAATCTGCCAGTCTTCACAACAAAAAACTACGTGATTGCCGGGTGCATTTTGGAGACACAAAAAATGACCGTAGTTTAGAATCAACCTTGTTTATTACCGAGGGGGATTCAGCTTCCGGAAGTATCACTAAGTCACGCGATGTAAATACCCAAGCGGTTTTTAGCTTAAAAGGAAAACCTTTAAATTGTTATGGCTTAAGCAAGAAAATTGTTTACGAAAACGAAGAGTTTAACTTATTGCAAGCCGCTTTAAACATTGAGGAATCATTAGAGGACTTGCGTTATAACAATGTGGTTATTGCTACCGATGCCGATGTCGATGGGATGCACATTCGGTTACTTTTAATAACCTTCTTTTTGCAATTCTTCCCAGAAGTCATCAAGGAAGGCCATTTATACATTTTACAAACACCATTATTTAGGGTACGAAATAAAAAGGAAACCATTTATTGCTATTCAGAAGAAGAGCGAAGGGATGCCATAGAAAAATTAAAGCCAAAACCCGAAATAACCCGATTTAAAGGACTTGGAGAAATATCACCAGATGAGTTTGTGCATTTTATTGGAGAGAATATCCGTTTAGATCCCGTTATGTTAGATGATAATATGTCTATTGAAGATTTATTATCATTTTATATGGGGAAAAATACACCGACACGTCAAGAGTTTATTATAGACAATTTAAAAGTAGAATTAGATATTATAGAAGACAACTAAAATAAAAAGTCATGTTATACAATAAGGAAAAACCAGTATTGAGAAAAAATGTTTACGATTTCGTAACCTCATTTAATAGAAATTTAAGTCATAAAAGAGCGAAGGGTTTCAAAAAAACCATGCTTAACGGAAAGCCAAAAAAATAAGATCGATTAATGATTGAAGACGACAACGATTTAATTAGCGGACAAGACGAGCCAACTGAAACCATTACCCGTGTTACGGGTATGTATAAAGATTGGTTTTTAGATTATGCATCGTACGTTATATTAGAACGTGCTGTTCCCGCAATTGAAGACGGTTTTAAACCTGTACAACGCCGTATCATGCACTCTATGAAAGATTTAGATGATGGGCGTTATAACAAGGTCGCAAATATTGTGGGGCATACCATGCAATACCACCCGCATGGTGACGCTAGTATTGCCGATGCTATGGTGCAAATTGGTCAGAAAGATTTGTTAATAGACACCCAAGGAAACTGGGGAAACATTCTTACTGGCGATAGTGCGGCGGCATCGCGTTACATTGAGGCACGTTTGTCTAAATTTGCTTTAGATGTTGTTTACAATCCTAAAATAACCGAATGGCAAGCCTCTTACGATGGGCGTCGAAAGGAGCCAGTCAACTTGCCGGTGATGTTTCCGCTGTTGTTGGCGCAAGGAGGTGAAGGTATTGCGGTAGGACTTTCAACCAAAATATTGCCTCATAATTTTATCGAACTCATAGATGCTTCCATCAAGCATTTACAAGGAAAGCGGTTCACGATTTTACCCGATTTTCCCACTGCAGGCATCGCCGATGTTTCTAATTATAATGATGGTTTAAGAGGTGGGCGTGTACGTGTACGTGCCAAAATATCGCAGTTGGATAAAAATACCTTGGTTATTACCGAAATCCCCTTTGGAACAACCACATCATCACTTATAGATTCTATTTTAAAGGCGAATGATAAAGGTAAAATCAAGATTAAGAAGATTGAAGACAACACCGCTGCGGAGGTTGAAATTTTAATTCACTTACCTTCGGGGCTGTCTCCCGATAAAACCATCGATGCCTTGTATGCTTTTACAAGTTGCGAGTCGTCCATATCACCATTAGGTTGTGTTATTGAAGACAATAAACCGCTGTTCGTTGGTGTTACGGAAATGCTGCGTCGCTCCACCGATAATACCGTTCAGCTTTTAAAGCAAGAGCTGGAAATACGTTTAGGCGAATTTGAAGAGCAATGGCATTTTGCTTCTTTGGAACGTATTTTTATAGAGAACAGAATCTATCGAGATATTGAAGAGGAAGAAACATGGGAAGGCGTTATTAGTGCCATTGATAAAGGGCTGAAACCGCATATTCAACATTTAAAACGGCCCATTACCGTTGAGGATATTGAGCGTTTAACCGAAATAAGAATCAAACGTATTTCTAAATTCGATATCGATAAAGCACAGCAAAAAATTGATGCCTTAGAAGAACAAATTGCCGAAGTAAAGCACCATTTAGAACATCTTATCGATTATGCCATTGCATATTTTACAAGGCTTAAGAAAGAGTATGGTGCAGGGCGTGAACGTAAAACAGAAATCCGCACTTTTGATGATGTCGATGCCACTAAAGTCGTTATCAGAAATACCAAACTTTATGTAAATAGGGAAGAGGGCTTCGTTGGTACCTCGTTGCGAAAAGACGAGTATGTTTGTGATTGTAGCGATATAGACGATATTATTGTGTTTACCAAAGAGGGTAAAATGATGGTAACGAAAGTCGATTCAAAAACCTTTGTAGGGAAGGATATTATTAACGTAGAGGTTTTTGATAAAAAGGACAATCGTACCATTTACAATATGATTTATCGCGATGGAAAAAGTGGTCCATCGTACATAAAACGCTTTTCGGTTACTGGAATTACCCGCGATAAGGAATACGATTTAACCAACGGCAATAAAGGATCGGTAGTGCTGTATTTTTCAGCAAATCCCAATGGTGAAGCCGAGGTAGTTAGTATTTTACTGCGTCAAGCGGGAAGCATTAAAAAACTGAAGTGGGATATTGATTTTGCCGATATTATAATTAAAGGGAGAAATTCCAAAGGAAACTTAGTTACTAAATATCCTGTTAAAAAAGTAGAGCTAAAAGAGAAAGGTATTTCTACATTAAAACCACGAAAAATATGGTTTGATGACGCCGTACAACGCTTAAATGTTGATGGCAGGGGCGAGTTGGTTGGCGAGTTTAGAGGTGAAGACCGTATCTTAATCATCAACCAAAAAGGTGTGGCAAAAACCATCATACCAGAGGTGACGACCCATTTTGATAGTGATATGATTGTGATGGAAAAATGGATTCCTAAAAAACCGATATCAGCTATTTATTTTGATGGCGAAAAAGAAAAATATTTTGTAAAACGATTTTTGATTGAAAACGAAAATAAAGAAGAAAGCTTTATTACCAACCATGATAAATCGCATTTGGAAATTGTTTCAACCGACTGGATTCCCATGGCTGAAATTGAGTTTACCAAAGAACGAGGCAAAGAGCGAAAAGATAATTTAATTGTAAATTTAGAAGAATTTATTGCTGTTAAAGGTATTACAGCTTTAGGAAACCAATTAACAAAAGAGAAAGTAAACCAAATTAGTTTATTGGAACCGCTTCCTTATGAAGCACCAGAAGAAGTACACGCCGATGATTTAGAAGTGGTTGATGAAGAAGATGTTTCTTTAGATTTGGATGAAAGCACTGAGGGTGATAATCAAAATAGAGATGATTCTAATTCTGAGAGTGATGATGATAGACTAGATGATAAAGGACAAACGAAACTGTTTTAACCTGAGCTCGATATAAATTTTAACGAAGTTTGATGTTAAAAGTTCAGAGTTCAGAGTTCAAAGTTCTGAGTTTGTACCGATGAAGTTTGTGATACACGATTCCACAATTATACGGCTAAACTGTTAAAAGTTAGAGGTACGTTTATCAATCTGAACTCAGGTTTTGTAATGATTTTTTATATAACTATTTAAACCCTTGGATATCAGATTACATTACATAGAACTCACGTTATTTTAATAATTTTATGGTATGATTTTCAGACTCATAATAATCGTATTGCTTGTGATAATTGCTTACTATTTATACCGTTTATATAAAGGCAATAGAAATTACTAAATCAGTAATAGAACTATTACATTGAGCCTTTCGACTGCGCTCAAGATAAACTAAAGCCGAAAATCTTATTAATCAAATTATCAATGCATTTCGGCTTTAGTTTATCTTGAAGTCGAAAGACAACCATTAACATTTTTTTAAATTAGGACTTCGACAAGCTCAGTCTGACAAAGTAAATGTCATTTTATATTACCTTTTTAGAATAAAAATGATACCTCAGATTGATATTAAAGTTTACTTTTTTGTCGCCTTCTTTTGTTTCTTTTCAATTCTAAAGCTTAAAAACTCCACAAAAAGTGAAAAGGCTATGGCAAAATACAAGTAGCCTTTTGGTATGGCGCCAACGGTATTTCCAAGTATTTTTGTGTGCGATAAATGCGCAGCCTCGGTAATTAACATAAATCCAATCAGAATTAAAAAGGCCAAACCTAATAACTGCATACTAGGGTGTTCATTAATAAAGCGACGAATCGGGTTTGCAAACCCAATCATTACAAAAATGGAAATAACCACAGCAATGATCATTAAAACCAAATTGTAGTTGTGATTGGGGTGCAATCCATTGGTCATACCAACTGCGGTTAGAATAGAATCGATTGAAAAAATAAAATCGATTAGCATGATTTGGACTATGGCCTGCGAGAGGCTTTTTATTTTTTTCCCTTTCAAGGCATCTTCATCGTGGTCGGGCATTTCAACCTTTTCATGTATCTCTGAAGTGCTTTTGTAAATCAAAAACAAGCCACCTCCAAATAAAATAACGGCTTGCCAGCTAACCGCGATATGAAGCCAGGACAATTCAATAGTATAGAAAGGGTCTTTTAAGCCAATTAAAAAGCTAACAAAAAACAACAAGATAATGCGTTGTACCATAGCTAAAATCAAGCCAATGGTTGTTGCTTTAGCTTGTTGGTGTTCGGGTAGTTTATTGGCTGCAATTGAAATGAATACAATATTATCAATGCCTAAAATTATTTCTAAAAAAGTAAGTGTTAAGAGTGCCATTATGGCATCGCTGGATAATAAAAAATCTATCACAATATGAAAATTTAGATGGGATTAAGTATGTAAAATTACTTAAAATTTACTTGTTCGATTAAGATTTTATACGAAATGTTTTTAGGTACGTTTTAACTGCTTTTTAATTTTTTCTATGGCAGCTTCAATAGACTTTTCAGGTTCAATAATATTATATTTACCCCAAAAGGCGGGGTCTTTAAAACCTGAAGTTTCATCTGCTAAAATAGTAGTTGGTTTTAGCATGTTTTCTTTGTTTTTAACTAATTTCGGGTTGGTAATACGCCAATCGGTAATAGCCATTTCACTGTTTAAGGTGTATACGCTATTAAATAATTTACCTTTCCAATTAACCTTAAAAGTTAGTAAAATATTGCTGTAGGCATAATGCCATTTTCCATTTTGGGTACGGTAGTTAACACGGTAAGAGGCTTCGGTAGGATATACATCTACTTTTCTTGGTTTCTTCCGAATATACATGTCGCTGGATAATTCTTTGTTTTCAACATTAAGTCTAAAAACAGCATTGGTTAATGCTAAAGTTTCGGAATCTATATAAAGTTTGCCGTAGTACAAAGGTTCTTTAATACCTGGTTTTTGTTTAAAATTGATAACATATACGGGTTTGTTATTCACTTGGGTCGATTCGCCAAAGCTGAATTCGTATAAAGCAATGTCTTCATTCGTAAATATATATTCTGGGTATTTTATAATATCGGTGTATAAATTACTAAAGGGACCTCCCTGAAGTTTTAAAGCTAATGTATCCAATCTGGAGTAATTGGTACTTTTTCTCGATTTTATAAGTTCGATAGCATCATTTTTAAAATTGCTGTAAGGCTGTTTATGTATTTGTACAACGGCTTCCGATAATGAAGCATTTTTTCGTCTCTTTTTAATGGTTTCTCTGTAAAAAGCAGTCATTAATGCGTTTTCATTATTATAAGCATTGCTTCTGTTTTTTAAAGTTTCCCGTAATAAGGTTTCGGCATCCTTAAAAGTTTTAATTTCTACCAAATTCAATTCTGTAATTGTAGGAATGAGTTTGATTTTTGAATTCGTATGTAATTCAGAAATTTTTAGTTCCTTTTTTTGATATCCTAAATGAGAAAATGTCACTGATTTATCGGCAAGTGAATCAGGTATTTTTAAAGCAAACTCACCATCGGAATTTGTTATGGTACTAATGTTTGAATCTTTAATAATGATGTCGGCAAAAATTAAGGCATCGTTAGAGTCATCATCTACAATTTTTCCTTTAATTTCTATAAAAGCTGTTGTAGTTTGCGCATTGAGATACTGCATGCCATTAAAAAAAAGAAGGCATGTAAGCATGGAAAGTAAAAAGCGTTTCATTTTCATGAGGTATTGATAGCTAATAATTTAGCTTGCATTAAGATACGAAAAAAAAAACGCTTATTTATATTGTTTATGTAATATTTTTTAACTTAAACTGTTGTTTATAAAAGACTTACTTCTTGTGTTGTGGGTTTTTAGGCGTATGACTCTCGGTAAGTGTCTTCATAAAAGCAACAATGTTTTTTTGTTCTTCGTCACTAAGATTTAATGCTTCAAAAGGCAAAGTTTGGTGTTCTAACTCAAAACCAAGTCCGTTACCACCACCTTTATTGTAAAAATCTACCACTTCTTCTAGGGTTTGATATACCCCGTTGTGCATGTATGGTGCTGTTTTTTCGACGTTTCGTATGGTAGGTGTTTTAAACATACCTTTGTGTAAATCTTCTTTGTATTTCCAATAAAATCCCAAATCATTGTCAAATTCTTTGTTATCAGATGTTTTTGGAACACCTATAACTTCTTTTTCAGTTTCGTTAAAAAATGGAGGTACAGTTCCATTTGTTAACGGGATAAAATGACAGGTTGCGCAAAGTGCTTTTCCCATAAAAAGATTATATCCCTGCCTTTCTTCATTTGTAAATGTATTTTCTTCACCTCTAATGTTTTTGTCAAATTTAGAGTTAAAGCTATTAAGTGTAGAAATGTATGACGAAATAGCCTTAATAACATCTTTGTTGTTTTTAGAAATACGACCATACGCATCTTTAAAAAGATCAACATAGGTAGAATCTTTTAAAATGATATCTGAAAACTCATGTACATTGGTATTAAATTCCTTGTCGTTGGTAAACACTAGCGAAATTTGGTCAATTAAACTACTCGCCCTACCGTCTAAAAAGAAACTTTGCTGAAATGCTGTATTTATTAGTGTTGGTGTATTACGTTGAAGCGGTTTACCATTATTGTCTAAATTAACTTTCATACCATCTGCATATCCTTTATTTGGAACATGACAGGTTATACAGGCCATAGTGCCATTTGAGGAAAGTTTAGGATCTGAAAATAGTTTTTCTCCAAGAGCAATTTGTTTGTCTGTTGGGTTTCTGTTTGTGGCTGGTGTAAAAAAGTTGAGGTTGAAGGAGTTATTTTCAAAAAAAGTTGGGGCATCAAAATTGAAAGGCTCTGTATTTACAGGATCCCAAAGGTTACTTGTTTTACGAATATTAACCCAATTTCGGGTGATAGGATTCATATAATCTCTGGTAAAAGTAAATCTATCAAACGTATCAAAATTATCATTTTGTTCAATAAATTTTACAGCTTTTGAAATGCTATTTAAAAAATCTATATCTAATGATTTGTTTTTATTTTGAATAATGGGCTGAATGGTATTTTGGTAAACTGTTTTTAAACCTTCCAAAGAAATTTTACTCTCATTAATTCCCAAATGACTTACAGGTGTATCGAAACCAGAAATGGCTAAACTTACAATTCTGAATAGTTGCTGATGGGTCGCTATAAAAAAGCGTTGGGCATTCAGTTCTCTTTTTTCAATGCCTTTTTTTAGTACATAAAGCATGCCCTTGGTTACATAAAGTTCTTGTTCGAAATCGGTCTTACTGGTTTCTTGTTCGTAAATGCTTTCTTCTATTTTTTGAAAGCCTACAGGGTTTAATACTTTTCCATTATCATCTTTATAAATAGGAAGTGCTGGACCGTTAGCTCTATGTCCAACTTCGGGGTTTAAATAGGAGGCATAAGGTTCAGATTTTTTAAAGGCTTCACGTGCGAGTGTGAAATATTGTTTAGATTTTGTGCCATCAAATCCTTCCTTTTTTAAACTATCTAGGTAATCTATAGATGTTTGAATGTTTTTTAAATAATAGTTTTGGGCACTTGACCAATTTATTGCAGCAATGGTAGTTTCTTTTTCTTTTTTACAAGATATAGCTAAGATTAAAAATATGGAAAAGGCTGATGCTTTAATGGGTGTTTTCATTTTGAAGGTTTTATAATAAAAAGAATCTCCATTAAAAAATGGAGATCTTTTTATCTTAGGAAATAATATGTTTTTATCTAGGAAGTCCTTTTAAAATAACAATTTGGCCACCTTGGTTATGTGGTAAGTTTGTTGATACAAAACTATCACTTTTCCAATAATGTGGTTGCAATGCTAAAATAAAGGTGTCAGGTACTCCAACTTTATCCGAAACATCAACTAAAGCTCCAAATTCACCAGAAAAACTGGAGCTTCCCGTAGGAGACAGATTGCTTTCTATTTTAAGTTCTAAGACAACTTTAGTGTTATTGCCATTTAAATCAGATTGATAAATATACGCAGCATGATTTCTACTAAAAGAGTTAGGGTCTTCTTGAAAATAAACATAGTTTTCGGTCACACAGATATTATCAGGACTTTGAAGTAAGGAAACATTTCCGTCATTATTGTTAGAATCTGTATTTCCGCTTATAATTTGAGTTAATTTTCCAGCTAATGGATTTGTAGCATCTAACTCTAATTTATAAATAGTTCCCCAATCGTTAACATCTCCCGTATTTGGACCAAGACCAGTTACAGCAAAGTATACGTTTCTAGCATTGGCATCACTTCCTTTTTGGTAATCTACGTCTTCAACTCTAATGAATTGAGATGCGTTAACGGCAGTACAAGCTGCTTCCATTTCATTTTTTGTCATGGCTGCACCATCAACAATTTCAACAAATTCCACATCGTAGGTTTTGCCAAAATCAAGAGAACCTTCATCGTAAGTGGTAGAAGCAGTAACATTCATAGCGCCCCCAGAACCGTTGGAAACCTGTTTAAATCTTAAAACGTAAATTTTTCCGTTTTCTAAATCGGCATCACTGTTTTCAGATAAATACATTATTACTTGACCCTTAGAGCCACTAGAATCATCATCACCTCCAATAATAACTGTTTTTCCTGAATAAGTGTTTTTTGGTAATGGCACTGCATTTTCCCATGAAAATTCACCAAGAGCATCTAAACCAAAATCGGCAGTAGGTGTTGGGGTTGTTACCCACGGATCAATACCTTTAACATCATAAGCAATACTTTCTGAAGCTGATAAAAATATATCTTTATCGCCGCCATGAATGTCTTTCTCCCACATAGTTCCTGAACATTGTCTTGCATAATCTGCAACACCAGCGTTTAACAACCAATCCCCTTTAATGGGGCTTAGGTTTTTATCAAAACGGATACGAGACACACCATAATCATCTTCAGCATTGACAACACATATATATTCATCACCATCTTTTAAAAATCCAGCACCATCTTGAGAACCAACTAATCGGAAACCGTTTGAAAGTACGTCGGTTGAACTTATTAAGGAATAGGCTTCTACAGAACTAAACTCTGAGTGCATTTGAACTAGAGGCGATAAAGATGATTTGTTAGTAAACATCATAGCAGAAGGCGTAAAATCTTCTCCATCTTGTCCGTCTTCTCCATCGACACCATCTTTTCCATCGACACCGTTTATTCCATCTTCACCTTCGCAGCTTATTAATACAGCACTTGTTGAAGTAAACACAAATAAGAATAAAAATAGTTTTAGTAATTTGTTCATAATCTAATAATTTTTTGGTTGTTATATTTGATGTCAAAGGTATTATTAGAGGTTTTTAAGTTTGTTAACTTAATACTGTGGTTTAATTAATTTAGGGTTATTGAAATGTAAACAAGGTTAATAATTTATTAATAGAAGCCCTTTTTATGGTTAAAATGTTGTTTTAAAATTAATACTGGATTTGCTGTAATGGTTATTAAGTATTAATTAAAAAAAAATCAAGACGAGTTCATTCACATTACTTTTTGTTTTTGTGGATTTATCTAAACTCTTAACGTATTTTTTAGATTTCTAAAATTATAATAACTGTATATTTACACTTAAATTCCACTATTTATATGCCAACCGATTGTATTTCATTTAAAAAAACAGGCTATTTTTCGTCACTTATTTGTGATTATTTAGATGAGAAACCAGAATTGCAACCTTTTTATAACCGATTTCCAAAACTTGAGAATTTTAAAGCACAGATGGATGAAAAAGCATTGTCTTTTAAAATGCAGTCTAGAACCGTTTTGGTTAACAGTTTAAAAAGGCAATACCAAAACACGACAATTTCAGAAAGTACCGCATTACATATTGAAGCTTTACAACTAGAAAATACGTTCACAATAACAACGGGACATCAATTAAACTTGTTTACGGGACCGCTTTATTTTCTGTATAAAATAGTGTCGGCTATCAATCTTTCAAAGGAATTAAAACATACCTACCCAGCGTATAATTTTGTGCCTATTTATTGGATGGCAACCGAAGACCATGATTTTGAGGAAATAAATTATTTCAACTTTAAAGGAAAAAAAGTCCATTGGAATAAAGAAGCGGGTGGGGCAGTAGGTGAACTTTCTACCGATGGTTTAGAAGCTGTGCTGAATTTGTTTTCTTTGGAATTGGGAACGAGCAAGAATGCCGAATATTTAAAAACACTTTTTGAGGAAGCTTATGTAAAGCATCAAAATTTAGCCGATGCTACCCGTTTTTTAGCGAACGAATTGTTTAAAGACTACGGTTTGGTAATTATTGATGCCAATGATGCCGAGTTAAAAAAGCAGTTTAGTCCTTTTATGGAAGATGAATTACTAAATCAAACGTCTTTTAAAAGCGTATCCAAAACAAATGAACAAATAAACAAATTGCCAAATCAGCCCTACGGTATTCAAGTAAACCCACGTGAGATTAATTTGTTTTATCTAACTGAAAATTTAAGAGAGCGCATTGTTTTTGAAGAAGGTGTTTACAAAGTCATCAATACTGATATATCCTGGAGCAAGAGTGAGATAATAAAACAGCTCTATGAGGTGCCGGAACGGTTTTCACCCAACGTTATTATGCGTCCGTTATACCAAGAAGTTATTTTGCCAAACCTTTGTTACATTGGTGGTGGCGGTGAGTTGGCGTATTGGTTTCAATTGAAGCACTATTTTAATCAGGTTAATGTGCCGTTTCCTATATTGTTGTTACGCAATTCAGTATTGATTCAATCTGAAAGTCAGTATAAAAAGCTTCAAAATTTAAATATTTCAAACGACGCTATTTTTTTAAAGCGCGATGCGTTCATTAATAAAAAAGTAAGAGAGATTTCGAATATAGATATTGATTTTTCAGAACAGAAAACAGCTTTAAAGCAACAATTCGAAGCATTATATAAACTAGCTGAACAAACAGACAAATCGTTTTTAGGAGCTGTAAAAGCGCAAGAAGTTAAACAGTTAAAAGGCTTGGATGCTTTGGAAAAGCGGTTATTAAAAGCCCAAAAAAGAAAACTGTCTGACCAAGTGTTTAGAATGACCGAGATTAAAAACGAGTTATTCCCAAACGGAAGCCTACAGGAACGCAACGCCAATTTTTCGGAGTTTTATTTGGAATATGGCGACCAGTTCATACCGGAACTTATAGAAAATTTAGAACCTTTAAAGGGCGAATTTTTAATATTAAATCTTTAAAAAATGCATAAGGCGGATATTGAATTGGTTGAAATGTCTATGGATGTCATGAAATATGCTATCGATAGATTATCATCTAAAAAAATTAAAATCGGCAAGCCTAGAAAGGAAGAAGAGCTAAAAGCATTAGTTGGCGAAACCATTACGGAAAAAGGCATTGGTGGTGAGGTGGCTTTTAATCTTTGGAAAAAGCATTTAATGAAAGCCAATGTGTCCATTGACCATCCCAGGCATTTGGCATTTGTACCTGCATCCCCAACAAGAGCGGCTATTATGTTCGATTTGGTTACATCGGCTTCAAGTATTCATGGGGCGTATTGGATGGAAGGTGCCGGCGGTATTTTTTGTGAAAATGAAGCTATGAGATGGATCGTATCCTTAACAGGTTTACCAAAAGGAGCCTTTGGAGTTTTTACTAGTGGCGGTACCGCTGCAAATCTATCGGCTATGGTGACTGCTAGGGAGCATTGGAGAGAAAATGATGTTTATAAAGACGAAAAAGGACTGATAATAACGTCTATTGGGGCGCATTCATCCATAAAAGCGATGGCAAAAGTGATTGATGTGGATGTTTTTTTAGTTGATACTGAAGATAAATTATTAGGAACTGAATTGGAAAACGCCATTAATAGTTTAACAGCGCAACAACGAAAAAGATTGTTTGCAGTAGTGGGGACAGGCGGAACAACCAATGCCGGTATTATTGATGATTTGGATGGTATTGCGTCTATTTGTGAAAAAGAAAATCTTTGGTTTCATGTTGATGCGGCTTATGGAGGTGGTGCTTTGGCAGCAGATTCTGTACGGCATTTGTTTAATGGTATTGAAAAAGCAGATAGTATTACCATAGACCCTCATAAATGGATGTTTTCACCATACGATTGTGGTTCGGTTATTTATAAAAATCCAGAATTAGCTAAAAAGGCACATGCTCAAGAAGGCTCTTATTTGGATATTTTTAAAGATGAAGGTGCCGATGGTTTCAACCCATCAGATTACCAGATACAGTTAACACGTCGTGTTCGAGGTTTGCCTTTATGGTTTTCACTGGCAATGCATGGAACGAACAGATATAAACAGGCGGTGGAACGAGGCATTGAATTGGCACAAATAGCTGGTAGATTAATTGATGAAAGCCCACATGTTGAGTTGGTTAGAGAACCAAGTTTGTCATGTGTATTATATAGAAGAATTGGATGGACACCTGAGGATTATACACATTGGACCTATAAAAACCATAAAAAAGGATTTGCTTTGGTAACGCCAACAAAATGGAAACAAGGCAATGCCTATGAAACAGTTTCCCGTTTTTGTTTTATCAATCCAGATACCACAAAAAAAGACATTGAAAGGATTTTGGATTCCATGCAGTAGAGATTGAAGTGGTTAAAAATAACATTGGGCCATAGATATGAGCCGAAAACTGGCTAAAGTATGGCAGAAAAAGGCACATAAAAGAGCCAAAGGATAAAATTTAAACAGGCTCTTAAAATTTATTTAAAAAATTGGTTTGGTAATTCGTCAATCTAAAATCAATTATTACTTTTGCGCATGCAACATGATAAGGTACTTATTTTAGACTTCGGATCGCAATACACACAGCTTATTGCCCGTAGAGTTAGGGAACTCAACATTTATTCCGAAATACATCCATTCAACAAAATTCCAACAAACTTTCAAGAGTATAAAGCTGTTATACTTTCTGGTAGTCCTTATTCGGTAAGAGGTGAACAGGCTTTGCACCCCGATTTAACAAATATTAGAGGTGAGAAACCTTTACTAGCGGTTTGTTATGGTGCACAATATTTAGCACATTTTTCGGGAGGAGAAGTCGCGCCTTCCAATACGAGGGAATACGGTCGTGCAAAATTAGCTTTCATTAAAGACAACGAGGATTTCTTTAAAAATATTCATGTAGGAAGTCAGGTTTGGATGAGTCATAGTGATACGATTAAAGAACTACCAACCAACGGTGTTTTAATAGCAAGTACGCATGACGTTAGCAATGCTGCCTATAGAATTGAAGGCGAGGACACGTATGCCATTCAATTTCATCCAGAAGTTTATCACTCTACCGATGGTAAACAGTTATTGGAAAACTTTTTGGTGGGTATTGCAGGTCTTAATCAGGATTGGACCCCCGATTCTTTTGTTGAAGAAACCGTGGCAGCTATACAAGAAAAAGTAGGAAACGACAAGGTGGTTTTAGGTCTATCGGGAGGTGTAGATTCTACCGTAGCAGCGGTATTGTTGAATAAAGCCATTGGCAAAAATTTATATTGTATTTTCGTTAATAACGGATTGCTTCGTAAAAACGAATTCGAAAATGTTTTAAGTCAATATGAGGGTATGGGACTGAACGTTAAAGGGGTGGATGCCTCTCAACGTTTTTTAGATGCCCTAGCAGGAATCGAAGACCCTGAGAAAAAACGCAAAGCCATTGGGAATGCGTTTATTGAGGTTTTTGATGATGAAGCCCATAAATTAACCGATGTAAAATGGTTGGCACAAGGTACTATTTACCCAGATGTTATTGAAAGTGTTTCGGCAACTGGTGGCCCTTCAGCAACTATAAAAAGTCATCACAACGTAGGGGGGCTACCCGATTTTATGAAACTTAAAATCGTAGAGCCTTTACGTGCTATTTTTAAAGATGAGGTTAGACGTGTAGGAGCTACTTTAGGTATCGATCCTGAACTTTTAGGACGTCATCCATTTCCAGGTCCAGGATTGGGAATTCGTATTTTAGGCGATATTACTGCCGAAAAAGTACGTATTCTACAGGAAGTTGATGCTATTTTTATTAACGGATTAAAAGAATGGGGACTGTACGATAAAGTGTGGCAAGCGGGTGCTATGTTATTACCTGTGAATAGTGTAGGCGTTATGGGCGATGAGCGTACATACGAAAAATGTGTGGCACTTCGTGCGGTTGAAAGTACCGATGGCATGACTGCGGATTGGGTAAATTTACCGTATGAATTCCTTCAAAAAACATCAAATGATATTATAAATAAAGTAAAAGGTGTTAATAGAGTCGTTTACGATATTAGCTCGAAACCACCAGCAACTATTGAGTGGGAGTAAAATTTCGTTGAAATACAAGCTTCTAACATTTTGATAAAGTTGGCGTTACAATATTTATAACTTATATTTAGTGTGTTGAATATCTTATTTATATAAATTGAACGTATATAATTAAGTCGGAATTAAATGGCTGTTGGCTGTGCGCTTTATTTTTTGGCATGCTATATGTATATTGAAAAACACCATTTTGTTCCTAACGTAATTAAAAAAATAGATTTACATGATTAAATTCTTTTCCGTTTTATGTTTCGTATTCATCTTCGGCATAAATGCTGTAACAGCCCAAAACTTTAGTACGCATCAAGTTAAAAAAGGAGAGACTATTCACGGTATTGCAGCACGTTATGGCGTGACGATTTCCGATATTTATGCCTTTAATCCGGATGCTAAAAAAGAATTAAAAGCCAATACGGTCTTAATAATTCCTATTTCTAAAGCAAAAATGACGCCAGTTGCTACTACAAAAGAATTACAAGGGTTTAAAGTACATAGAACCAGTAAGAAAGAAACCTTATATAGTATAGCGAAGCGCTACGATATTACTGAAGATGAGATAAAAAAGCACAACACTTTTTTATATGCCAATACTTTGCAAAAGGGCGATAAGCTTCAAATACCTGTTTTTAAAATAACTAAAGAAGCACCTAAAGCCACCACTAAACCATATTTGGTGAAAGCTAAAGAAGGGAAGTGGCGCATAGCCTATAAATTTGGTATTACAGTACAAGAACTTGAAGATCTAAACCCGGGCATGGGCGAAACACTACAGGAAGGACAACAAATTTATGTGCCTAATATGGATGGCGACGTTGTTAAAGAAGTTGATGAAAAATACAGTTATTACAATGTATTGCCAAAAGAAGGATTTTACCGTTTAAAACTTAAATTAGGGTTAGACCAAGAAACATTGGAAACTTTAAACCCTGAGTTGAAAAGCACTGGTTTAAAGGAAGGCATGGTTTTGAAAATACCGTATTCGAATAAAATGACCGATAGTAGTGAAACAGCCACTGAAAAAACACATTTAGAAAGCAGAATCACCAATTTCGATACCAAACACATTGCGGTTATGTTGCCTTTTAGATTAAATCGTGTCGATTTCGATTCTATTTCAGATATAAAAGGCAGTATAAAAAAGGATCCTTATTTAGATGCCTCTCTCGATTTTTATACCGGTGTTTTGTCTGCATTAGATTCCTTAAAATCATTAGGCATATCACTTAAAGTAGATGTTTACGATACCAAATATCAAGTAAGTGAAGTGTTAAGAATAATTAATGAAAACAATTTTAAAGATGTTGATGCGGTTATCGGACCGTTAACATCTGAAACCTTCGATAAAGCCGCATCCGAATTACGCGCTTATAATGTACCTGTAGTGTCACCAATAGGCACTAATTTAACATTATATGACAACGTGTTTCAATCACGACCATCAGACGACTTGTTAAAAGACAGAATTGTAAATTTTGTAAAAGCAGATTCGTTGGTAAAAAACATTGTTATTGTTTCAGACACAAAAAATGAATCGGTAGCCAACAGTATTAAAAGCGAATTTAATTATGCGAAATTGATCTACTCCCGAAAAAATAAACAAGGTAAGGATGAAAATTTCCTGTATGTAGAAGATATAAGAAGCACCTTGAAACCAGGAAGAAATATCGTGTTTTTAGAAACACAGAGCGAAGGTTTTGCTTCGAATGTTACCAGTATTTTGGGATCTTTAACGCAACGAACAGAAGGAAATCCCAATGCTATCGAAATCGTATTGGTAACAACCAATTTTAATGCCGCTTTTGAAGGTGATCAAGTATCTAACGAGCACTTGTCTAAACTTCAGTTTCATTTTGCAACAGCTTCAAAATCATATAGCGATACAGAAAACAATTCGTTTGTTAAACGCTATACACAAACCTATGGCATAACACCAAGTAAGCGTGCCGTTAAAGGTTTCGATTTGACCATGGATGTTGTGTTGCGTTTAGCAACTGCTGAAGATTTGTATCTATCTGCAAATAGCGCCCCTCTTACAGAGTATGTTGAAAATAAATTTGCTTATAAAAAGAAATTGTTGGGAGGTTATTATAACGATGCTACCTATATTGTAAAGTACAAAGATTTGGAAATTGTTGAAGTAAAATAAGGGCAAGTGCTACCAGACAAACAATTCTTAATAGACTTAGCACACACCAAAATGCCATTTGGCAAGTACAAAGACCGTTATTTAATAGACTTACCCGAATATTATGTGGTTTGGTATAACCAAAAAGGCTTCCCCAAAGGAAAATTGGGCGATATGCTTAAACAAGTGTACGAGCTAAAATTAAACGGCTTGGAAGCGTTGATACGGAATATCAAGAGGCAGTATCCTAAGTAGTTTTTTGGAATTCTCGTTTAACATTTGGTGGGTGCTGTTATAGCCAATGCTTTATTGGTATTTTTTCTTTCTATAGCTTTTTTATCAAATCTATTAGTTTGTCTTTAGTAATAGGTTTAATGACATAATCGGAAACCTCGTTAATTGCTTTTGCTCGTGTAATGTCGTCATGGGAAATAGATGAAGAGCAAATGTAAATGGTGATATTTTTTCCTATTGTAGGATTGAGTTTTGTGTATTCTTCAAGAAACTGCCAACCATTCATGATGGGCATACTAAGATCTAAAAGGATAATCTCGGGTAAAGCATCAACATTGTGTTTGTTTTCTTTTAAAAAATTTAAAGCATCTAAACCATTTTTGAAAACCTTTATTAGTTCAACAAGTTTAGTTTGTTCAATCGCTTTTTTTGTTAAGAAAACGAAAATGTCATCGTCATCAATGAGTGTAAGGGTTCTTATTGGATTCATATATTTTGGTTTTGAAATTCTATTAAAAAAGTACTGCCTGTGCCAGGTTGGCTCTCAGCCCAAATTTTTCCATTCATTGCTTCAACTTGGGTTTTTGTCATAAACAAACCAAATCCTTTTGCATCAGGATGTTTGTGAAATGTTTTACGAATTTTAAATATTTGATCTTTATGTAATACTAAATCGATCCCTAATCCGTTGTCTGCTACCGATAATATGACGGCATCATTTGCTTCTTTTTTAGTTTTTATTGTAATTATGGGCTGTCTGTTTGGGTGTCTATACTTAAGCGCATTACTTATTAAATTAGACAAAATACTTTCCATATATTTTTGAGGAAAATAGATTGTAGAAGCTTGGTTTAAGTTGATTTGAATATCTGCATCATATTCTTGAATTTGAGTTTCAAAACCTTTTAGAACCTTCTTTATACAATCTTTCAAAATTATTTTATCCGCTTTAATTTCAGTGTCTTGTTTCACTTGGATCGATTCTACCAATTCATTAAAAACATCCATTAAATGGTTCACAACAGGTTTTATTTTTACAAGTATTTCCTTACGCTCCATCTCATCTTGGCTTTGTTCAAGATAATCAACCAACATAGATATATTTATCAATGGTGCTCTTAAATTATGGGAAACAATATTGCAGAAATCAATAAGTTGTGTGTTTTTTAATTCCAAAATATGGGCGTGTTCAATAGCTTTTGCGTTATTTTTCTTGATTTGTTCTTCTCCCTCTTTTCGTTCGGTAATATCAGACCTAATAGCAACATACTGGTAAGGTTTGCCCACCTGATTTAAAAAGGGCACAATCGTTGTATCTACCCAATAAGTAGAGCCGTCTTTCGCTCTATTCTTCAGTTCTCCTTTCCATACGTTGCCATTTGCAATAGTTGTCCAAAGTTCCTTTATGAATTCTTTTGGGTGATACCCAGAGTTTATAATGCGATGGTCTTGTCCAATGAGTTCTTTGTTGGAATATTTTGATATTTTGCAAAAGTTGTCATTTACGTGCGTAATGATTCCTTTTTGGTCGGTAATGGCAACGATAGCCGATTCGTCAAGTGCATATTTATAATCAGAAATCTCTTTTAATATCTTTTTAAGTTCCTCTTCGCCTTTTTTTCTATCCGTTATATCTGAACGAATAGCAACATACTGGTAAGGTTTGTTATCCGCATTTAAAAAAGGGACAATCGTGGTGTCAACCCAATAAATAGTTCCATCTTTTGCCTTGTTTTTCAGTTCACCTTTCCATACGTTGCCATTGGCAATAGTTGTCCAAAGGTTTTTAATAAATTCCTTTGAATGGTAGCCAGAATTTATAATTCGATGATCTTGCCCAATTAGCTCTTCAGCCGTATATTTTGATATGTTACAGAAATTCTCATTTACATAGTTGATGATTCCTTTTTGGTCGGTAATGGCAATAATTGATGATTCATCGAGAGCATACTTGTAATCTGTTATTTTCTCCATAATCATATAAAACTTAGTGTGGATTAATTAATTTACGAAAAGGCAAAATTGTTTGAGGTATTACTTTTGTCTTTAAGCTTTAGGGGGAATGTGTTACAACTTTTATGATAGGGGTCAGTTTTTATTGACCATAATCAGCTGTTATTACGAAGTTAGTTGATTTTTTTTACAAAGACAAATTTTAAATCAAAAAATAATTTTCTTACTAAAATTGTTGTTAATAAACGTCCATTAAATAACTAAAAACTTATTCGGTAATAACTATTTTAATTTTGTAAATTTGCCTGCGTTTATAAGCGCAACATGACAACTACAGCAAAATACATTTTTGTAACCGGAGGGGTTACATCATCATTAGGAAAGGGCATTATAGCAGCATCACTTGCTAAGCTATTACAGGCACAGGGTTACAGAGTAACCATTCAAAAATTAGATCCATACATAAACGTTGATCCAGGGACATTAAACCCATACGAACACGGTGAATGCTATGTTACCGAAGATGGCGCTGAAACCGATTTAGATTTAGGTCATTATGAGCGTTTTTTAAACGTGCCAACCAGTCAAGCAAACAATGTTACTACGGGGCGCATTTACCAAAGTGTGATACAAAAAGAGCGTCGTGGCGAGTTTTTAGGTAAAACAGTACAAGTGGTACCTCATATAACCGACGAAATTAAAGAGCGTATCCAGCTTTTAGGTAAATCGGGCGATTACGATATTATTATCACCGAAATAGGAGGTACGGTTGGCGATATTGAATCATTGCCATATATAGAAGCAGTGCGTCAATTACGTTGGGATTTGGGTGAAGCAAATGGTATTGTAATCCACTTAACCTTGGTGCCTTATTTAGCTGCTGCAGGTGAGTTAAAAACCAAACCGACACAGCACAGCGTTAAAACGTTGATGGAAAGTGGTGTGCAAGCCGATATTTTGGTTTGTAGAACGGAACATGATTTACCATACGATTTACGTAGAAAATTAGCTTTATTTTGTAACGTTAGGGAAGAGGCGGTTATCCAATCTATCGATGCTTCTACCATTTATGATGTGCCAAATTTAATGTTGGAAGAAGGCTTGGATAAGGTGGTACTTAAAAAATTAGGCTTAGGAAGTTCTACTCCCGATATCACCAAATGGAACCAATTTTTAACACGCCATAAAAATCCTAAAACCGAAATCACTATTGGCTTAATTGGAAAGTATGTTGAATTACAGGATTCATACAAGTCTATTTTAGAGGCTTTCATTCATGCAGGTGCAGAAAACGAAGTAAAAGTTAATATTGAGTCTGTTCATTCCGAATATTTAAACGAAGATAATATTAAACTTAAACTAGCTCATTTAGATGGGGTTTTAGTGGCGCCAGGTTTTGGAGAACGTGGTATTGAAGGTAAAATTGACGCGGTTCGATTTGTGCGTGAAAATAATGTACCCTTTTTTGGTATTTGTTTAGGCATGCAAATGGCCGTTATAGAATTTGCCAGAAATGTGTTAGGTATTAAAGATGCCGATTCTACCGAAATGAGTCCCGATACCAGCAACCCCGTTATCGCTTTAATGGAAGACCAAAAAACGATTACCGATAAAGGGGGGACCATGCGTTTAGGTGCTTGGGATTGTGAATTGAAAATGGGCAGTGCGGTACGTGATATTTATAAAGCCGAAAATATTAAAGAACGTCACAGACACCGTTACGAATTTAATGGTAAATATAAGGAACAAATGGAAGCTGCAGGTTTGATAGCGACTGGCTTGAACCCTGAAACAGGATTGGTGGAAATTGTTGAATTACCAAGTCACCCGTGGTTTGTTGGTGTGCAGTACCATCCTGAATATAAGAGTACAGTTGCCAACCCACACCCTTTATTTGTGGCATTTGTTAAAGCAGCTTTAAATTATAAAAAGAAAAAGTCAAGTGTCAGAATGGCACAAAATTAATTTTGGATAGTTTATTGATATAGGGCAGTGCGTTTTATATACAACGCCAGTCTTTTTTACTAGATACATAGAGAATACATGGAAGAAAAAAAATTAGATATTAATTCGATTATAGGTTTTTTGCTTATTTTCGGAATATTAATGTACATGCTTTGGCAAAATCAACCAACGCCAGAAGAACTTGAAGCTCAAGAAAAAGCAAAACAAGAACAGGTTGAAGCCGAAAACAAAGCTAAAACACAGCAAGAAACCAAAGTAACCACCGCTGAAGATTATACAGTTGGTACGACCGATTCTCTTCAATTAGTAAAATTAAAAAGCAAATTAGGGGCATTTGCTTATTCTGCTGCAACTGCATCAAAAGAAGAAACTGTCGTAGAAAGTGATTTGTTAGCTTTAAAATTCAACAATAAAGGCGGCTATCTTTCTGAAGTAAAACTTAAAAAACATACCGATTTTAGGGACAGCCCAATCTATATAATTAAAGATAATAACGCATCTTTTAATATAAATTTCGGAACTACAGACAGTAGAATTCTAAACACCAAAGATTTATATTTTCAGCCTACCGTAACTAAAAACGGTAATACTACCGTAATTTCCATGAAATTAAAAGTGTCTGAAGCTAAGTTTTTGGAATACCGATACGAGCTAAAGGAAGGTGATTATATGATGGATTTTACCATTCGTTCGCAAGGGTTAAGTGATGTTATAAACAGCTCGCAACCTATTAATTTAGATTGGAAGTTAAAAACCTACCGCCATGCTAAAAGTATTTCTTATGAAAACAGATATACCGAGGTGGTGTTTGAATATGAAGATGGTAAAGACGATTATTTAGGGCAAGGTGACCTATCTGAAGATACGGCAGAAGACATAACCTATGTAGCCTTCAAGCAACACTTTTTTACATCCATTCTATTGACAGATACCTCATTTAAAACAGGAACTTTCGAGTCTAGAAATCTTGTTCAAAATGAAGATGTGGATACTATATATAATAAAGCATTTTCGGTAAAACTTCCTTTAGAACTTACTGGTGGAGAAATTAACAAATCTATGGACTGGTATTATGGTCCAAGTGATTTTAAAATTTTAAATAAATACGATAGAAATTTAGATGAGATTGTACCTTTAGGTTGGGGTATTTTTGGTTGGATAAACAAATATCTTTTCATTCCACTTTTTGCATTTTTAGGAGACTTCATGCCTTATGGAATTGCTATTATCGTAATGACCATTTTAATCAAATTATTATTGTCGTTCGTTCAATACAAACAATTTTTGTCGCAAGCGAAAATGAAGATTCTAAAACCGGAATTAGATGCGATTCGCGCAAAGCATAAAGACAATAAAATGAAAGCGCAACAAGAAACATTGGCGCTTCAAACTAAAGCAGGTGCAAGCCCAATGGCAGGATGTTTACCAGCATTGGTGCAGTTACCGGTATTTTATGCACTATTTCAATTTTTCCCATCGGCATTCGATTTACGTCAAAAAAGTTTCCTTTGGGTGGAAGATTTGTCGTCTTACGATACCATTGCAGAATTACCTTTTAAAATCCCATTTTATGGCGATCATGTTAGTTTATTCCCCATATTGGCTTCCATTGCTATTTTCTTTTATATGCGTTTAACTACGGGCGACCAAATGGCGTCGCAACCAACGCAAGAAGGGATGCCGGATATGGCAAAAATGATGAAGTATATGATGTACTTCTCGCCAATTATGATGTTATTTTTCTTTAATAATTACGCATCTGGGTTAAGTTTGTATTATTTCATTTCAAACGTAATTAGTATAGGTATCATTTTGGTAATTAAAAATTATATTCTTGATGAAGATAAAATTCATGCCCAAATCCAAGAGAATAAAAAGAAACCTAAAAAGGAAAGTCGTTTCCAACAAAAAATGAAGGAAATGATGGAGCAGGCAGAAAAGCAAAAACAAGTGCAACAAAAACGCAAAAAGTAATACCATTTAACAAAAAAGCTGCCAATTAAGGCAGCTTTTTTGTTGAACTCATTTAAACTTTTTTGATTGAAGTGAAAATTAGTCGTTTTTTGTCCAATCGAAGTTTTTTTTGAATTACATAGCAGGGCTATGGAAGGAAAAAAAGACATAGAGTGGGTGTAAAAGGGCAATTTTTTAGCCAATTGAAAAAAGTTTAAAGGAGTTCTATATATACAATTTGATACAAATAGTTTCGTTTAAAGATTATTCAGAAATAAAAAGAATTCATTTTGAAGTTTGTTCTATGAAATCGTCATAACCATAGTGCTTGTTTGCAAAAACCGATGAAAATTGAGCGATTACATATAACCTTTAAAAGACAATAAATACTTGTATATGAAAACAGTTTTTACAACCTTATTTATATTTATTAGTTTGCTTCTTACGGCACAAGAAATCAATCAATTTGATGCTAACGGCAAACATCATGGTATTTGGAAAAAGAATTTTGATGGCACCAATATACTTAGGTATGAAGGTGCGTTTTTACATGGTAAAGAAGTAGGCACCTTTAAGTTTTATAAAAACATCAAGAAAAAAGCGGTACTAACAGCTACCAAAGAATTTAATGAAACTGATAATAAAGCTTATGTGAAATTTTTTGCTTCAACTGGAAAAGTGATTAGTGAAGGACACATGGATGGCAAAAAGTATATAGGTGAGTGGAAATATTATCAAAAAACAAATAACAAGCTGTTAACCTTAGAACATTACAATGATTTTGGGAATTTAAAAGGTGAACGTATGGTGTATTATCCCAATGGACAAATAGCAGAAAAAAAAACTTATAAAAATGGGAAGCTAGATGGTATCTCTGTAGTGTATTCGGATACAAATGTACTACTAAGTGAACTAATATACGTTAATGGCGAATTACATGGGTATGCAAAATATTATTCACCTAAAGCCGAATTAGTGGCAGAAGGCTTGTATAAAAATGATAAGAAGGTTGGTGTTTGGAAGTATTATGAAGATGGAAAATTAACCGAAGAGAAAAATTTTAGTGATGTGCCTAAGTATCCAATTTTGATTAATGATTAACGATTAACGATTTTTGATTTACGATTAAACGATTAACCACATAACCTCATAACCATATAACCTCATAACCATATAACCATATAACCTCATAACCTCATAACCATATAACCATATAACCATATAACCATATAACCTTTAGTAGTATATAATTTATATCTTTGCAGAATAATTTTTTAATAAATGAAACATCCATGCTAAAAATATTTTTAACACACAGGAGCATGATTATGGATGTAACATCTGACCGATAAAATAACAATAAATATAAACAGATGAAACGGGTAATTATAGGGCTTTCAGGTGGTGTAGATTCTAGCGTAGCAGCTTATTTGTTAAAGCAGCAAGGCTATGAAGTGATTGGTTTGTTTATGAAAAACTGGCATGATGATTCGGTGACTATTTCTAACGAATGCCCTTGGTTGGATGATAGTAATGATGCGATGTTGGTTGCCGAAAAATTGGGTATTCCTTTTCAAACAGTCGATTTAAGTGAACAATATAAAGAACGTATTGTCGATTATATGTTTCATGAGTACGAAAAGGGAAGAACACCAAACCCAGATGTGCTTTGTAATAGGGAAATAAAGTTTGATGTTTTTATGAATATTGCCTTAGAACTTGGTGCCGATTATGTTGCTACAGGGCATTACTGTAGAAAAGGTATTATTGAAAAAGATGGTAAAGAAATTTATCAATTATTGACTGGGGTAGATGATAATAAAGACCAATCATACTTTTTATGCCAGTTATCACAAGAACAATTATCAAAATCCTTATTTCCCATTGGCGAATTAACGAAGCCTCAGGTGAGGGAAATAGCTATGGAACTCGATTTGGTAACTGCTGAAAAGAAGGATTCACAAGGACTTTGTTTTATTGGTAAAGTAAAGTTGCCCGATTTTCTTCAGCAGCAATTAAAGCCTAAAGAAGGTATTATTGTTGAAATTCCCAAAGAGCAATCTGTATTTAGCGAAGTTGAACCAGAATTCGATTCGGAAGAAGAAAAATTAAAATACCTGTCACGAAAAATAGATTATAGAGTCGATCAAGGTAAAGTAGTCGGTAAGCACCAAGGGGCACATTATTTTACAAAAGGCCAACGTAAAGGCTTGGCTGTTGGAGGTACTTTAGAGCCTCTATTTGTAATTGATACAAATGTAGAAGACAATGTTATTTATACTGGTCAAGGTAAAGAACACCCAGGGTTGCTGAAAAAGGCACTATTTGTTACCAATGAAGAATTACATTGGATACGTGAGGATTTGGCTTTGCAAGTAGACGAAACCATGCACGTGCAAGCAAGAATCCGATATAGACAACCCCTACAAAAAGCCGTTTTGCATAAAGTTGACAGTGGTATGTATGTTGAATTTGAAGCTTTTCAGTCGGCAATAACCGAAGGACAATTTGTAGCATGGTATTTAAAAGATGAGTTAGTAGGTTCGGGAGTTATTTCATAACTTGCTGTAAATTAAATATTATATTTACAATGAAAAAAAATCTGCTTTTTTTAATGCTGCTGTGCGTTCCATTTATTCTTTTAGCGCAGCAAGATGCTTGGGTGTATTTAAAGGACAAGCAAGATGTAGCAAATTCAGTTGCAAACCCCACAACTATTTTGACCCAAAAAGCCATTGATAGAAAAAATAGGCACCATATTGTTATTGATGCCCGCGACGTCCCAGTAAACGAAACATACATTTCACAACTTAAAGGAGCTACTGGTATTACGGTTATGGCAAAATCTAAATGGTTTAATGCGGTTCATGTGAGAGGTAGCGAAATCGACATTAATAATTTGCTAATCAGTTTTTCTTTTATAGACCATATTGAATTTGCCGACAAAAGTTTGAATGCTTCAAAAAAAGTTAAGCAAAAACAACAATCAAAATTCACGGAAACGTTAACCACTTTTAATTATGGTTCTGCTGGCAATCAAATTCAAATGATTAAAGGAGACCAATTGCATTTGGCAAATTATACAGGCACAGGAATGACGATAGCTGTTTTGGATGGAGGCTTCAAAAATGTAAATACAATGCTTGCTTTTCAACGATTACGTGATGCGGGAAATATTTTAGGCGATTACGATTTTGTAAATAGAGATGATGATATTTATACCAATGCAACTGGTAATCATGGAACATGGGTATTAAGCACTATGGCGGGTTATTTACAAGATCAGTATGTAGGTATAGCTCCAGACGCATCTTATTATTTATTTACTACTGAAGATGGTCCTAATGAAAATCCTGTTGAAGAAAGTTATTGGGTGGAAGCTGCAGAACGTGCCGATAGTTTAGGAGTAGATGTAATAAATTCATCATTAGGATATACTACCTACGATAATCCGAATTACAGTTACACAACTGCGGATATGGATGGCAATACCGCTTTTATTACAAAAGGAGCTAATATTGCTTTTGAAAAAGGAATGCTGGTTGTAAATTCTGCAGGAAACTCTGGGAATGATAGTTGGCAAATCGTTGGTGCTCCTGCAGACTCCCCAAATGTACTAACGGTGGGAGCTGTAAATGCTTCAGGTGATTATGTGTCGACTAGTTCGGTAGGAAGCGCAATTCAACCAAGTCAAAAACCAGATGTTGTAGCACAAGGACAAGCGAGTGCTATTATTACAGAAAATGATGTTATTTCAACCAGTAGTGGCACATCTTTTAGTTCGCCAATTATGGCAGGAGGCATCGTCTGTTTATGGCAAGCTTTGCCGGATAAAACAAATGCCGAAATTATGCAGTTGGTTCGAGAATCAGCTTCACAATACAATACACCCGATTATCTTTTAGGCTATGGTATTCCTGACTTGCAATTAGCATTAAGTTCAGCACTATCTGTTGATGAAAATTTTAGAGATAATAGTATAAATGTTTTTCCAAATCCAGTAAAAGACGTTGTTTATTTTAAACTAGCTTCAAATGAAGATTTTGTTGATGTAAATATTTTCAATATGCTAGGGAAACATCTTTCCCATGCATTCATTACCCCTACTAATAATCAAATGGATGTGTCATCATTATCAAGTGGGATATATCTTATCAAACTGGAATCTGTAAATACATCTAAAACCATTAAAGTAATTAAGCATTAAATGGCCAATAGAATCACGCAATTATTTCAAATAAAACACCCCATAATTCAAGCGGGTATGGTTTGGAATAGTGGTTGGCGATTGGCGTCTGCGGCAAGTAATTCGGGTATTTTGGGACTTATAGGAGCAGGTTCTATGTATCCTGAAGTTTTAAGGGAACACATTCAAAAATGTAAAAAAGCAACCAATAAACCTTTTGGGGTCAATGTGCCTATGTTGTATCCAGATATTCAAGAGGTCATGAATATTATAGTGGAAGAAGGTGTGAAAATTGTATTTACCTCTGCTGGGAATCCTAAAACATGGACTACTTGGTTAAAAGAACGCGGCATAACAGTCGTACATGTGGTCAGCAGTGTAAAGTTTGCATTAAAAGCACAAGAGGCAGGTGTAGATGCTGTCGTAGCCGAAGGTTTTGAAGCAGGTGGACATAATGGAAGAGATGAAACCACAACCCTAACATTAATTCCAATGGTTAAGGAACAACTTCAAATCCCATTAATAGCGGCAGGTGGTATTGCCACAGGTCGTGCTATGTTAGCAGTAATGGTATTAGGAGCCGATGGAGTACAGGTTGGAAGCCGGTTTGTTGCTAGTACGGAAAGTTCGGCACATAGCGCTTTTAAACAGCTTGTAGTAAATGCTAAAGAAGGCGATACCCAATTAACATTAAAAGAATTAGCACCAGTACGCTTAATAAAAAACAAATTTTATAGCGATATACAAGAACTTTACAAAAAAGCACCAACTATTGAGGAGCTTAAAACATTGCTAGGTAGGGCACGTGCCAAAAAGGGCATGTTTGAAGGCGATTTAGAAGAAGGAGAACTTGAAATAGGCCAAATTTCCGGGTTAATACATGATATAAAACCTGTCGCTCAAATAGTTGAAGATATACTACATGAATTTAATTTAGCTAAAGAGCAAGTTGCTTATTTATAGAATAAGAAAAAAAGGGAAAAATAATTTTTTCCCTTTTTTGGATATTGAAACAATAAGCCCTAATATTTTAAATCCCTAAAACAAAAGCTACGAGTTCCTTAAGCGCTATAAATTCTTAAAGATAATGATTTAAAATTCGCTAAATTATAAAAATTTATCAGTTAAAACCTTTAATATTATTATAAATTATTAACATTTGTTAATTTATTTCATTGTTGTCCGATAAAATTTTTACAATTCCCTACAAACAGAGTGATAATGGATTTATTAAAGAGGGTACTGATTTGTGGCCTTACAGTTTGTAGTAATTAGTTACTTACAATTATTAAAACAGAAATGTGAATAGAACCTGAATATTAATTTATTGCTATTTAGTCTATATGCTATTTTCTTTTAGCAAAGCGGTTTTGAATCTTTAATCGGACACTAATGAATTTATTTGTCGTATAAATAGTTGAAAATAATCACTTTAGTGCATTACCCTTTTAGGCTCTAAAAATTTTTACCGCAAATTCGCAGATTAATTACCTAAAATGATAAAAATTTGCGAATCTGCGGTAAAATTTCACCGATTAATTTTGCAAACTAACCTTGACTTTTAGTCTGCAAACAAAACTATGGACTTCAAGTCCATGGTTTATTTGCCTAAAATGATTTTTTTGAAAAATTGGTCTATGCTATTCCTAAAGCCTATTTTTGCAGAATGCAATTAAAAAACTATACCAAAGAATTTACATATAATTGGCAACTAGCGGCACCCGTTATGTTGGGTATGTTGGGACACACGTTTGTTAGTTTTGTAGATAATATCATGGTTGGTCAATTAGGAACTGCCGAGCTTGCAGCCGTGTCTTTAGGCAATAGTTTTATGTTTATTGCCATGTCTTTGGGTATTGGCTTTTCTACGGCCATAACTCCTTTAATTGCCGAAGCCGATGCAGAGAAAAATTTTGAAAAAGGAAAATCTACATTCAAGCACGGATTGTTTTTATGCACATTTATTGGTGTGGCACTTTTTCTATTAGTGCTATTAGCGAAACCGCTTATGTATTTAATGAAGCAGCCTGTAGAGGTTGTTGAGTTAGCAATTCCGTATTTAGATTTGGTAGCCTTTTCATTGATCCCTTTAATCGTTTTTCAAGGGTTTAAACAGTTTAGCGATGGCTTGTCTATGACACGTTATCCCATGTATGCCACTATTGTAGCGAATATTTTAAATGTGGTTTTTAATTATTTGTTAATCTTCGGAAAATTTGGTTTCCCGGAAATGGGTATTGTTGGAGCTGCTTATGGCACATTAATATCAAGAATGATCATGGTTTGGCATATATGGTTTTTACTTAAACGAAAAGAAAAGTCGAAAGCATTTGTAACCCACATAAAGTTTTTTGTATTAAATAAATTAATGCTTAGGAGAATTTTAGATTTAGGTTCGCCCAGTGCCATGCAAATGTTTTTTGAAGTAGGAATTTTTACGGCAGCTATTTGGTTAAGCGGGTTGTTGGGTAAAAATCCGCAAGCGGCGAATCAAATTGCATTAAATTTAAGTTCCATGACATTTATGGTAGCTACGGGGTTAAGTGTAGCAGCTATGATACGTGTAGGAAACCAAAAAGGCTTGCAAAATTATATCTATTTACGTCGAATCGCTTTTTCAATATTTTTATTGGGTATTATTTTAGCGTTTTGTTTTGCTGCCATGTTCTTTTTGCTGAATAACCAATTGCCAAAATTATATGTAGATTTTGATGATGCAAAAAATTTAGTTGATAATACAGAAGTAATAAAAATAGCCTCCAAATTATTAATTGCTGCGGCCATTTTTCAAATAAGTGATAGCATTCAAGTCATTGTTTTAGGAGCGTTACGTGGTTTGCAAGACGTTAAGATACCAACTATTATTACGTTTTTTTCGTACTGGCTTATTGGGTTTCCTATTAGTTGGTTTTTAGGTAAAGAAACCGCTTTTGGAAGTTTTGGAATATGGTTGGGTTTACTTGCTGGGTTAACAACAGCGGCTATTTTATTGTATATTCGATTTAATTATTTAACTAAAAAGCTTATTTTAGAAAGTCATTTTGAAAATTAATTTTGATATTAAACAGCCATGATTAATTTTTAATCACCCAAATAGTAGGGCTACTTGAGGAGGACAAAAAGCGCGTGTAAAAGGATATTTTTTAGCCAATTTTAAAAAATTTAAACGAGTTCTATAAAAAGAAATCAATACCAATGAATAAATATGATTAATAAATTATAGACTGTTTTTATTTCAATAGCGAATAAATTATAACTTTGATTAATTAAATAACTTAAGTGCATTTTTGGCACTTGCAACTTATAACTTAAAATGAACCTTCCAAAATTTATACTTGGCGATAACACCGATTATCCAAACGCTATTTATGTGATTCATACCGAATTTCCTAGATTTATTATTAATCTTGAAGATGATGAGATTGAATGGTTTGAAGATTTTGATGATGAAGATGAAAAGGAACTACTAGCCGAAACCGAGAACATGATTAAACAGGCTACCGAGTTTTATGATAATGAAATTTTAAAATACGAAGAGTAATTGCGTACGAAAGTAAAACGCCAAAAGCATTAAAATGATTGAAAAACTTTTAGAATACGATACCAAGTTATTTTTATTTTTAAATAATTTAGGTTCGCCAATTTGGGATAATTTGTGGCTAGTTATAACGCATGAAGTTACTTTTGTGCCTTTGTACGCTATTTTATTGTTTTTGTTATATAAAAAATTTGGACTTAAAGCATTATTGGTTTTTATAGTTCTTGTAGCTTTAATGATAACGTTTACCGACCAGATTACCAATGTATTTAAGCGTGGTTTTCAAAGACCAAGACCTTGTGGCGAAGCAAATTTAATTGACCAGATGCGTTTTATTGCTGTGCGTTGTGGTAAGTATGGGTTCTTTTCTGGGCATGCATCAAACTCTATGGCAGCAGCCGTTTTTGCTGGCTTGATGTTGCGACCGTATTATAAAAACTTGATATTCATTTTGCTTTTTTGGAGTGCTATTGTGGCGTATAGCAGAATTTATGTAGGGGTGCATTATCCGTTAGATATTGTTTGCGGTTTAACCTTTGGCGCTATAGGTGGATTCTTATTTTATAAATTAGGAAAGTACCTTTTAAAAAGATTTGTTTCTGCCTAATTTAAACAGTCTCTAAATCCCTATAACATTTAAAGCCTTTTTGAGTACCGAAATCTCTATGGTGCGATTTTTTATCATTAAGAACTCGCCATCAATTTGGGTTTGAAAGAAGAATCGTTTTTTTTGGATAATTTTGATGCTTTTTGTTTGATGGATTTCAACTTCTTTTAAAATATGGTGTTTTTTTATAAGCATGAGTAGCGTAAACAATGCTATTTTAAAAAAGCTTAACTTAGGAACAATAAGTACATCTAATTTGCCATCATCTAACGAGGCTTTTGGGGTTAGGCTTACGTTATAGCCCATTTGATTAGAGTTGGAAATGAAAATAAGAAACGGTTTTTGCTTTACAATTTCACCATTTAAGGTAGTTTCAACTTCAATAAGTTTATTCGATTTTCTTAATGATTTCAGGGTTGCTTTTACATAACTACTTAGGGTTCTTTTGTTAGCGGCTTCGTAATGTTTTATTACTTGTGCATCAAAACCAATGCCTGTGTTGCTAAAAAAGTAATGGTTGTTTAACTGGCCTACATCAATTTTTTTTACTGTTTGTTTTTTAATTAGAGCAAGCGCCTTATCTAAATTTTTTGGAATGTTTAAATTAGAAGCTAAACCATTTCCAGAACCAATAGGAATAATACCTAAAATAATAGTGGAATTAACTAAGCAAGAGGCTACTTCGTTTATAGTGCCATCACCACCACAAGCAACAATAACATCGGCATTTTCGGCTATGGAGTCTTGTGTTAATTTAATAGCGTGTTTCTTATAACCTGTAGGCTTTACAGCTATAGTAAAGTCCTTTGTATTAAAATGTTTATTAAGAAGCGCTAAATCTAGATTGTTATTGCCATTTCCGGCTATAGGGTTTAGAATAAAGTGTATATGTCTCACAGACTATCTTTTGATTTGAGACCGTCATTACGGTACAGATAATCTGCTGCTTGATAAAACGAAATGGTTTCTTCCAACAGATTTGTATTAATGGCTTTAGGTATCAAATTATCGTTGTCTGTTTCCCATTCATAATAATTAACAATGTGTTGATCGCTTAAAATCATTAATTGTTGGTCTTTTAAAAGCCCTAAATTTCGGTAGTTGCCTATAAAGGCACGCTCATCTTCCTTCTTCATTTTCATAATATCCAATCCGAATAAATTTGAAGTGTAGTCCCAGTTTAAAAGTGCAAATAGGGTAGGGAACATGTCTATTTGTGAACTTAATTTTTCTATTTTTTGAGGAGCTACATTTTCTAGGTTGAATATCATAGCGGGAATACGGTACTTGTCTATGTTTAAATTCCAACGCCCGGCACTACTGGCACAGTGGTCTGCCATAATTACAAATACAGTATTATTGAACCAAGGTTTTGTTTTAGCTTGTTTTAAAAAATCGCCAATGGCATAATCGGTATATTTTATGGCACCTTCTCTATTTGTTCCAGAAGGAATATCAATTTTGCCTTCAGGATAGGTAAAAGGTCGGTGGTTTGAGGTGGTCATTACAAAATTAAAGAAAGGCGTTTCGGTAAGATGTGCTTCATCAGCTTCTTTTAAAACTTTACTATAAATATCTTCATCGCAAACACCCCAGGCATTTTCAAAAGTTACTTCCTCATCATCTATATTAGTTCGTTTTGTTTTGATGCTTGAATCTAACAAAAAGCCTCTTCCTCTGTCGATAATATTAAATCCGTTACCACCAAAATAAGTGTTCATATTATCAAAATAGCCATCGCCGCCATAAAAGAAATTACGCTGGTAACCTTGTTTTTTAAACACGTCTCCAATAGTAAATAAATCTTGGTTTTTATCGCGTTTTACAATGCTTCTACCTGGTGTTGGTGGAATAGACAAGGTAATGGCTTCCATACCTCTTACAGTGCGTGTGCCCGTTGCGTATAGGTTGGTGAAAAACAAACTTTTGTTTGATAGTGAATCGAGTGTTGGCGTTATTTTTAATTCGCTTCCTAACGAATTTAGATAAGAAGCACTTAAACTTTCAATACAGATAAAAATAACATTGGGCTTTTGTGCTGGATGTAAGCTATCGGCATGTGTTATAGTTCTATAAATTTGCTTTTCTTTTGGTTGCAAAAATTTGCTGTTAGGTGCGCTTAATTTCTGTTTTACATTGGCGAAAGCTTTATTCTCATCAATGGTGACATAAAACTCGGTATACGATAATTCGTTGCTTCTAAAGGCAGCAAAAAAAGAATAGATGCCCGTTTTTGCTAATTCGTTGTTGTATCTATTCTTAAACTGTTCGGCATCTTTATTTTTAATGAATAAGGCAAATATGGCGACTATAGCAAAAATTACTATTGACGGTATTAATTTTTCTTTAAATGCGGTATCGTTATTAAATGTTTTTTTGAATACGTTTGTTTTTTTAGTAATGAACATTATTAAAATCAGTACACTTAAAATAGCTCCTAATAATATAGGAATGGGGTACGATTCATTAATGTTTTTAACAACTTCGTAGGTGTAAATCAAATAATCTACCGCAATAAAGTTAAAACGACGCTCAAATTCTTCCCAAAAGGTAATTTCAGCAAAAAAGGAGAAAAGAAAAACAAGAAGCCCAATAGCATAGGCTATGTAGGTAACTGTGCAATCGAAAATAGAACCGTATAGTTTCTTAGGAATAATTAATAAATAAATAATATACGGTAAGGCAAAAAAAGACACGGTGCCTAAGTCGAATATAAAACCAATCAAAAAGGTTTTAAGCAAAATAGGTAAAGAAGCATCTATTTGTGGATAATACCAAAACGTCAAACAAAACCTTAATAAAAAGGCAAGTAGCATAAATATTACTATAAATACTTTTAGTAATTCGAAACGTTTGGGGAAAATTTTATTCCACATATTTTTTTTGTTGAAGAATAAATTCTAATAGCTTATTCATTAAGCGGAACAGCAATTTTAATATCATCCCAAGCCATGGTTAGAGCTAAACTATCAGTAGAATTATCAAAAGCTATGGTGAATTGTTCTACTGGCGAATTTAATTTTTTAACGGGTACTTCAACATCTACAACATCATAGTTGGGATCCCACATGGGTTGCATTTCAGAATTTACACCCCAAGAGTATTGTTTAGAATTAAAAAGTACCGTCCAGGTGCTGTCTCTAGGGACTGTCCATAGCGTGTATTTTCCGGCAGGTAAGGGGATGCCTTTTATTTCCAGATCTTGATTGGTTTCAAAGGTAGTCGCTTCATTGGCACCTGTTCTCCAAACCTGATTGAAAGGCACTAAGGCACCAAAAATTTCCCTTCCTTTTTTGTAAGGTCTGTTATAAAACACTTTGAGTTTTAAATCGTTTAGTTCAAACTTTACAGTGTCTTTTGGACTCAAACGTTTTTCAAAAATATTTTCAACAAAAATAGAATATAAGAATAAGCCTAGGGCAACAATGGTTAAGAGTATTAAAATGCGTTTTAAAAAGGTGTTCATAAACTGGATATTATTTGGTAAATATACTTTAAAAAGTAATGATTTCTAAAATGCAAACGTAGAATTCTTTAGTTTTGTTTCATTCGTTAAAAATATTTTTTGCAACATTCCACTTTTTTTGTCGTCTTTAAAATGAACTAACTAAAACCAAAAGAAAAATTAGCATGTTTCAGGTTGACATTATAGAACAATGTAAACAAAACAATCGGAAAGCACAATTGCAGTTATACAACCAGTACTGCGATGGTATGTATAGTGTTGCCAAACGATTTTTGAAAGATGCCGATGATGCCGAAGATGTGGTGCAAGAGGCTTTTATTAAAGCATTCTCTAAGCTAAATCAGTACAAAGCAGAAGTCACTTTTGGTGCTTGGTTAAAACGTATTGTCGTAAATAAAAGTATCGATTTCTTAAAATCTAAAAAACAACAGCTTGTTGAATTAGATGAGGTGCACCTAAAAGTTGTAGATACTTCAGAAGACGACAAATGGTCGGTAGAAGACGTCATTACATTAAACGATGTAAAAAAGGCAATTAATAACTTACCTGAAAAGTATCAGTATGTGGTAATGC
>NZ_CP022985.1:0-30000 GCF_003425985.1 Mariniflexile sp. TRM1-10 | reverse complement strand
GTAAATTACCATTGGAATATTCTACTGGAGGTTTGTTGGTCTCTTCTAAATATAAATGAAGGGTTTCTTGTTTTTGTTCAAATGATACTAACTCAAAATGTTCTAAAATATAACTGGGAAGTAATAATTGAATTAAATTATTAAATGATGACGACATTGCAAATCTTTTAAAAACACAAAGGAATCTCTTTTTTATTTTCTCCACAACTTTTTATCTTGAGCCTAGTTTATTAAAAAAATATCCGCCCTCTCCGGATCAAGTAATAAACCTGTGGAATTGATAAATTACGCATACAAATTGGTTAGCCTAAGTGATTTTTTGGGGATCAAGTCCAATTGTTGTGTTTAAGCAAAAATCTTCCTTCTCCCTCCATGGTTTATTGGAATTAAAGTTTATTTTTAAAACCATAAAATTTATATGAAAAATCGTATATTGGTTGCATGTGAATAAATTATAAATGAAGTTTAATTAATGCATAACAAAGAACTGGAATTAGCTTGGGAATTTGTTAATAAAACAAATCGTTCTATTTTTTTAACAGGTAAAGCAGGAACTGGTAAGACCACTTTTTTACATAGGTTAAAAATGGATAGCTTAAAACGCATGGTAATTGTTGCTCCAACTGGTGTAGCTGCCATTAATGCCAAAGGTGTTACCATACATTCATTTTTTCAAATGCCATTTGGCCCCATTTTACCTGATACAGATTTAAACGCTTCTAAGGGTTTTAATAGAAAATTCAGCAAAACTAAAATCGAAATCATTAAATCGATGGATTTATTGATTATTGACGAAATTAGTATGGTAAGAGCTGATTTATTAGATGGTATAGATAGAACATTGCGTCGTTTCAGAAGCAGGAATAAGGTTTTTGGAGGCGTGCAGGTTTTAATGATTGGTGATTTACAACAACTTTCGCCAGTTATTAAAGATAATGAATGGGAGCTATTAAAATCATTTTATAAAAATGGGTTTTTCTTTAGCAGTTTTGCCTATCAAGAATGCCATGCCATAACAATAGAACTGAAACATATTTATAGACAGGAAAACCCAAAGTTTATAGAAATACTTAATGAGATACGGAACAATGTGCTTTCGGAAGATTCAACCAAAGAATTGAATAAACGCTATATTCCAGATTTTATACCGGCATCCGATGCAGGTTATATTTCATTAACTACACATAACAATAAGGCGGAAGCCACTAATAATACTGAACTTGCTAAATTAAAAACCAAAATCCATACTTATAAGGCTGGGTTGGAAGGTACATTTCCTGAATACGCTTATCCAAATAAGGCTATTCTTGAGTTAAAGGTGGGGGCACAAGTCATGTTTGTAAAAAATGACAGCAGTCCAGATAAGCGTTATTTTAACGGTAAGATTGGTAAAATTATACATTTAGAAAAGGATGAAGTCGTTGTAAAGTGTCCCGACGATGATTTTAATATAATAACAACACCCGAAGTTTGGGAAAATATAAATTATTCCGTTGATGCCGAAACTAAAGCTATTTCAGAAGAAAGAATTGGTGCTTTTACACAAATGCCTTTGCGTTTAGCTTGGGCAATTACTATTCATAAAAGTCAGGGACTAACTTTTGAAAAAGCCATTATAGACGCTCAAGGAGCATTTGCACACGGGCAAACTTATGTGGCGTTAAGCCGATGTAAATCTTTGGAAGGGTTGGTTTTAAAAAGCAAAATTCATTCCAACCAAATAATTAGTGATAGTAACGTTGTTTCATTTACTAAAGATGCCGAACAAAACGAACCCGATGAATCCGTTTTAGAATTTTCACAGAAAGATTTTCAATTGGATTTAATTTTTGAAATTTTTGATTTTTATGAATTTTTAAATCCTGTTAATAGAGTCTTAGATATTTTTTATAAAAATAGAACAATTATTGAAGGGCATATTGAGCAACCCCTTTTGTCCATTAAAAATGCACTCGTAAATCTTTTAAAAATTAGTAATGGTTTTAATACTCAGCTAAAGCAACTATCAAAAAAGGAAGATTTACCAGAAGTTAGTGAAATCATTCAGGAACGCTTTAAAAAAGCAATAGCATATTTTAAAATTGAAATAGAAACGCATATCGTTTCATCATTAAAAATATTAAATTTCACTACAGATAATAAAGCCATTGGAGCCGATTTATCCAAGAATTTAGATGCTATTGAAGAACTTTTAGAAGCCAAATTATTATACTTTAATAATTTGGCGCAAGGCTTTTATGTAAATACTTTTTTAGAACTCAGGGCAAAAGCAGTTTTTATTTCAAAAGAATCTACTAAAAAACCTAGAAAAACAGTTATAGATGGTACTACAAATGTAGAATTGTTTGAACGGTTAAGAATTCTTAGAAACGAGATTGCTCAAGAAAATGATTTAATTCATTATCAGATTTTTGCACAAAAAGCATTATATGAAATATGTGAAACTTTGCCATTAACAAAACAAGAATTAAAGAAAGTGAATGGTATGGGGGATGTTCGTATAAAAAAATATGGTGACGCTATTTTAAAAGTAATTAAAGACTATTGTGATGAAAATGGTATTGAAACTTCAACAGATATAGATATTTTTGAAACTGAAAAACCAAAAAAGAAGAAAGGTGATACCAAGAAAATATCTTTAGAATTGTTTAAATCTGGAAAAAGTATCCAAGAAATTGCTGATGAACGAGAATTAAACGAGAATACTATTTTTGGACATTTGGCAAGTTTTGTAGCTTCGGGAGAAGTGAAGATTACTGATTTAATGCAAAAAGAACATTATAATAACTTATTAGCATTAATTCCTAAAATAACTTTTGAAAACTTATCTGACTTAAAAAATCAATTAGATGATATATATAGCTATGGAGAGTTACGATTGGTATTGGAACACTTAAAATCTTAACATGCTCCTTGTTTTTGTAAGGTTATAGCATGAGAATGACTAATGGGTAACTAAAATTATTTAGTTACTTTAGTAAAACCTATGAATGTCATTATAGAATCATCACTTCAAACACTAAAAAAGTCTAAAATTTTATTAGACAGTTTAACAGATAATCTTTTAAGCGATTCATCGGTATCACCATACCACTCAAGTATTGGCTCTCATATTAGGCACATTTTAGATTTTTATGACTGCATTTTCAATATAAATTCCAATAATGAAATTGATTTAACGGCAAGAAGAAGGCATAGAGCTGTAGAATTAGAATGCAGTTGTGCTATACAATATTTAGATTCAATTATAGATAAATTGACGAATTTCGAATTTGATATGACTGATTCTATTTTAGTTACGGATGATTTGGGTTTAGGGAAAGTAGAAATGGTATATAGTTATGGTGCTTTGTTTTCACAAGCCAATAGCCATACCATTCACCATTATGCCATCATAAATTATATATTGGAAGGGTTGAATATTTCTATAAAGGATTCAGATTTTGGATATAACCCCACAACTCCAAAACAAACATCTTTAAATTAATTTTTTTTAAACATACTGTTCATAATAATGCGTATGCCTCTAAAAACTAAAAATACTGCCATAGCACAGATTATACTCGCGACAATTAATAAGGGGATATAAAGAGCGTTTTCTTTATCGGAAAGTGCCGTCGTCATTAAAATAGGACCAATAAACAAGCTCAATAAAGCGAAAACTAAAGTTTTTATGCCTTTAATGAGCATTGTTTTATCTGTTCTTTCAGTTTCCATTTTTATAGCTTTTAATTGCTGAACGTACGTTTTTATGAGTATTTAAAAGTGCTTTTGCTTCTTCTTCTGAGACATTAAGTTCTGTCATAATCATTTTAGTACCTCTATCTACTAGTTTATTATTGCTTAGTTGCATATCAACCATTTTGTTGCCTTTTATATGGCCAAGCTGAATCATGGTGGTTGTAGTTATCATATTCAATACTAGTTTTTGAGCTGTACCTGCTTTCATTCTAGAACTTCCAGTGACAAACTCAGGACCAACAATAACTTCAATGGGGTATTGTGCTGTTTGTGAAATCGGACTGTTTTTATTGCAGGTAATGCAACCTGTAATGATATTATTATCGTTACAGGTTTTTAGGGCAGCAATAACATAGGGTGTTGTGCCGGAAGCGGCAATACCAACAACGACATCTTTGCTTGAAATTTGATAGGTTTTTAAATCTTCCCAACCTTGTATGGTAGAATCTTCGGCAAACTCTACGGCTTTTCTAATAGCAGAATCGCCACCTGCAATAAGACCTATAACTAAATCATGAGAGACTCCAAAAGTAGGAGGACATTCTGATGCATCTAAAATACCTAAGCGCCCACTGGTGCCAGCTCCCATATAAAATAGACGACCACCTTCTTTTAATTTAGTTACAATAATGCTAACTAAAGTTTCTATTTGTGGTAGTGATTTTTCAACTGCTTGGGGTACATTTTTGTCTTCATTATTAATGTTACTTAATAATTCAGAAATACTCATCTTTTCCAGATGATTGTAGTTTGAATCTTGCTCGGTTGTTTTTGTAAAATCCATAACTCAAAAGTATGAATTATTGGTGATTTTAGTCAAAAAGAATGGTGTCAACTTCTAATTTTTTATCATTTATAAAATCATAAAGGGTTAACTGTCTTAGAATGTAATAATCTTGCCAAAATTTCTCGAGGGAATTTAAATATTGTAGAACGGCTTTATCTTTTTCTTGTAAAGCAATATTTAAATCTGTTATGGTTATTTTGTCTAAAACATATCTTTTTTGTGAGATATCATAACGCCTTATGGCTATTTCTTTTGCTTTTTCTGCTGTAGCTAAAAAGTCTCTTTGATTAGACCAATTAAGAACGTGCAAATAAATTTCTTGTTCAAAAGCCTGTTTTTCTTGGTCTATATTATTGTTAGTTAGGTCTAGATCGGCTTCTGCCATTTTACGTCTTGATTTAGAAACTCCCCAATCAAAAACAGGGATACTCAAAGAAACAGAAACATTTTGTTGCTTATTAAAGTTGTTAAAAAGATTATCAAAGTCATCGCCATTTTGTGAAATTCCAAAATTAGCCGCAACACCTAACCTTACCCGATTGTTGCCTTTCTGAAAAGCCAATTCTTTTTCTGCTTCTAACCGCTTTCTTCTAAACTCTATAACCGTTTTTCTGTTTGATTGTGCTTCTTCCAAAGCTTTATCAATATCTACTTCAAAAAGAGGTAATTTATCAGGAACATCCAATTGTATGTTTTCTGTTTCCAACTCTAAATATCTCGCCAAATTTTGAGAAGTTCTTTTTAGTTCAATAGTATTGGTAGTCACAATATTTCTAGAATTTAATAAAGTTAATTCTACTTGTAGCAATTCATTCTCTGCAATTTTTCCAATTTTGAAGCGCCCTTGTGAAATTTGATAAAGTGTATCTTGGTTTGATAAATTTACTTTAGCTATCTCCAGCTGCATTTGAGCTTTAAGTAATTGAAAATACCTTTGGCAGGTTGTTACTGAAATATCTTCCATTTTTTCAATAAAATCCCTTCTCGATTCTTCATAAATTAAAGGTTCGATTTTTTTATCCCATTTAAAAGGGTTATAAAATAAAGAGTTTTGAAAATACCTTATGGAAAAGGGAACCACTGAATAACCGATATTATCATCAAGTCCAAAAAGTTCAATACGTTCTAAATTAGAATTTAATGAAAGTGTACCGCCAGTGTATGGAATGTTTTGTGCTATAGATAGTCCGCCTTCTAAAAGTAATTGATCTTGATTTACAAAAACATCTTGACCAGCATCATTTGTTATTCTACGTACCGCTTTATTGTATTCGGGTAAAGTAGCATTAAATCTTAATTGAGGTAGAAAACTTGCCTTGTAATTTCTAAAGCGCCAGTAGTTGGACTGGTTTCTGTTTAAGGTTGTTTTATAATCTGGTGATTGTTTTTGGGCTAAATTAATGGCTTCGCTTAAGGTTATTTTTTTTGATTGTGAAAAAGTTAAACAAGGGAAAACTAAGATTAATACTAGCAATGTTTTTTTCATTTCTTTGGCTTTGTGTTAATGGAATAATGCATCATTCGGATCTAAGTGCCTGAATGGGTTTTTTATTGGCAGCAGCTTTGGCAGGAAATATTCCAAAGACGAGTCCTACTATAACTGCAATGAAAAAGGAAAGCAATATGGAATTTAGAGAGAGTACGGTTTCTATACCAGAAACTATTTCAATAACATAGGCACCAATTATTCCAACAATTATTCCTATAATGCCACCACCAACACTAATTAATACCGATTCTGATAAAAATTGTAAAATCACGTCTTCTTCTGTAGCACCTATGGCACGAATTATGCCTATTTCTTTGGTTCTTTCCAATACCGATGCTAGCATAATATTCATAATGCCAATGCCTCCAATAAGTAAAGAAATGCCAGCGATAATACTTAATACAATATTGAATATTTGCTTTGTTTTTTGTTGTTGTTTAAGCAGTTGAATGGGGATTGAAATTTCAAAATCCAATACATCATTATGTTTTCGTTTAAGCAGTTTACTTAAAACCTCTGCAGTCGCTTTTAATTCGTTTGAGTTGAAAACCTGGATGGTTAGTTTATCTATTTGATGGTAATTACCTCTAGCTATTCGCTCTTTAGGACCGTTTTGATTGTTACTTCTTACATCTAAGTTGTCGGTAATTATTTTTCTGTCTCTGTAGCGTACTAAAAATGTTTTTATGGGAATGTAAATGTCTTGGTTTAAATCTCTAATGCCTAAATCTTCTTGGGCTTTATCGGAAATTAATTTTTCTTCAATAACGCCAATAACTTGTAACCAAACATCTTTCACTTTAATTTGTTTACCTAAAGCACTTTCACCAGTAAATAATTTTTTCTCTACTTTTTTGCCAATAATACATACCGGCAGCGCGTTGTTAATTTGATAATTTGTGAAGATATTACCTTTTTCGATATGAATATTCGAGACATCAAAAAATGCAGGTGAAACACCTATCAGCTTTACGGAATTTTGTTTTCCATCATTTATAACGTACGTATCAAGAATTATTTCGGGACTTACAACTTTTACACTTGGTATTGTTTTGGTAATACTTAAGGCATCTAATATATCTAAACCTTTAGAAAACTTTTTAGACTCGTTATTTGTAGTTTCCTCTTCACTGTCGCTTTCAGTTTCATCTTCAAGATCTGGTAAAGGTGTTACAACGATATTATTGACTCCGACCAATTCAAGTTGCGATAAAATTTCCTTTTCGGCACCATTTCCAATGGCAAGCATGGTTATTACCGATGCTACTCCAAAAATAATACCTAAAGCAGTTAAAAATGTTCTTACTTTATTTGTTTTAATAAACCAGTATGCTTCATTAAAATTGGATTTCAGTTTTTCTAAAAGTATTTTGTCTATCATGTTTTACTTTAATAGTTTTATACTTTTTTCTTCCATATTTTCGGGCGCATTTAAGTAAACAACATCATTTTCTTTCAATCCTTTTTTAATAATTACGACTTCATTATTGGCTAAACCTAATTCTACCTGTCTTTTTTCAATGGAATAACCAGACTTTACATAGGTGTAACTTATAGAATCTTTTGAAAAAATAGCCTCCAATGGCGCCATTAATACATTGTCTTCTTGATGTGTTAAAATCCTATTGGACGTTGTCATGCCTGGTCTAATATTTTTATTTGTTGAATTGAGTTTAATTAATACTTGAAAAAGTTTAATATCAGATCCTCTTTTGTTTTCACCTACATTTGCTACATCTGTTACAACGCCATCTATTTCTATATCAGGAAAAGCATCAAAACCAATTTTTACTTTTAGCCCTTTTTTTATTTTTCGTATATCAACCTCGTTGCTGTAGGTTTTAGATTCCATTTTTGTTAAATCTGGCAAGCTAGCCATGGCAGGTTCCCAAGGTGATATGGTAGATCCGACTTTCTTTTTATTGCCATTCCAGTCTTTAACATAAGTAACCATCCCATCATCTTCAGAATACACAGTAAATTCCTTTTGTAAATCAATCAACTCTTCAATTTGTTTTTTTATTTTGGATACTTCGGTGCCGACTTGAATCATTTTAGCATTTGATTGTCTTTTTTTAATGGAATAGTCTTCTCTTTTCTCTTTTAGTTCGCGTTCAAATTTTTCAATTTTAATCTCTAGTTGCCGGATCGTTGCAGGCGGTTCATAGATGGAACGTTTTAGTTCCAATTGATTTTCTTCAATATTAAATAGAAGGTCTTTTATAGTTGTTCGTTCTTGTTTTAGGGCAAGAGTTGTATCAAGTTGCTGTAATGTATATCTAGATTCGGCACCCTCTAAACTTAATCGGGCATCATTAATTTTACTATTTACTTCTGAAGCGTCAATTTTACCAATATAGCCGCCTTTTTTTACTATAGTGCCTTCAGCTACTAAATCTTGTATTTTTAATTGGTAGATGTTGAAACGTCTCGCTCCAATAGGCCCGTTAATTTCTTTTGAACTTGTAGATTGTGCTTCCCCAGAAATGATTACTTCATTTAAATAAGTACCTCTTACAATTTTTGTTGTTAATAAAATGTCTTCTTCATCCGTAGCTCCGAAAAAGGAATAAATAGTAATTAAAATAACGATTCCGCTAATAATTAAGGCTAACCTTTTTTTATTCATAAAGCTTGTTTTTTTGATTGGTGAAAATTATTTATTGAACTCTTCTTGACTTTTTTGATTGAAGCGAAAAATAGAAATTTTTGATTCCAGATTTTAGTTGTTTAGCACTTCATAGCAGCGCTACGGAGTAAAAAACAGGTAAAATCTGGGGCAAAAAAGATCATTTTGTAGCCAATTGAAAAAAGTTAAGACGAGTTCATTGGTTAAATATAGCTTTCGTAAGATTTTTTATGGTTAAAATTCTCATAAAGTTTATGGATTTTTCTAAACATAAAAGAAATTGCATAGGAAATAGTCTATAATTGAGAATATTGCTATTTTACTTTGTAGTTGTAAATAGAAACTTCCGACACTCTAAAATAACCTAAAGGGTAGTTGCTTGGGTTGGTTTGATTTACACAATTACCTCTTAATGTTGCTGGTTGAACTTCGAAAGGGCCATCCGATTCGTCTTTACTTTGTTGCAATAAAATAGTCATATACTCGTAAAAACGTTGAGAGATACCATGACTTTGTATGATGAGTTCATTTCCAGTTTTAAGATTTTCATTACTATAAAATGCGAAAATTTGATTTCCATCCGTAAATTCATCATCATATACATCGAGACTTGCTCTATTTAAATTGGAATTGATGAATTCAAAAAAATAATAGTTTTCAATGTTTTTTGGGTCTGTATAAAAAGCTTTTATTTCGGTTTCATTACCTGAAAAGCCTGCATTGTTTTTTTGTTCTACTTTATCGATTGAAGCAACAGGCATTAAGGTTTCTGAAGCGGTATAAATGTCATTTTCATAAACAATTTTAAGATTATAAACCCCATTAATTACTGGAATAAACGATTGATTTTTATAGATGCCGGTATCGTTTTCTTCAATGAAATTAAAAATGTTATTGTTCGTGTCGGTTACAGTTACCGAAGCGCCTGTTGCCGGTATAACGGCAGTGCTGTAATAGGGACCTGTTTGTGTTAGTTTAATGAGTTGGTTGTTTCCGGTTGTATCCTTAAACCAAGTTAATGAGGCATCTATAACAAGCCTTGGTTCTGCGGTGTTTAAATTTAATTCAATAACATCTTCACATGATATTAAAAAGAGACAGCATACTATATATATTATTTTTTTCATTTTTTTAAAACTTAAAATTATACGATATAGATGGTACAATACCAAAAATAGATAATCTATAGGCTTCGTTTACTTTGGTGTCGTCATTTTGTCCAAACGATATGGAAGCGGCATTTTTCCGATTGTAAATATTATAAATACCAAAAACCCAATAAGATTGCCAACCTTTGGTTTTTTCGGGTTTCGGGTTGTAAGTTACCGAAGCATCCAATCTATGATATGCCGGTAATCTATCGGAATTTCTACTATTATAATTGGGAATGGTTACGCCATTGTATGTATATTGTCCGTTTGGGAACGTACTTGGTTGCCCCGTTTGAAATAAAAAATTGGAGTTAATCTTTATTTTTTTATTTAAACCGTAACTACCTGTAAATGATATATCGTGTGTTTTGTCGTATGGTGTGTTATACCATTCACCATTATTAATGCCTGTCTCTGAGGGGGTTCTACCTTTTGTCTGCTGCTTGGACTTTGATAGGGTATAGGCTAACCAACCTTTAAATTTGCCTTCGTTTTTCTTTAAAAGGAACTCTAAGCCATAAGCTTTTGCTTCACCATTTAAAACAACCTGTTCTATGGCATTATTAGCTATTAAATCGGCACCGTCTATATAATCTATTCTATTTTTCACGGTTTTGTAGAAACTTTCAAGTTCTAAAGAATATCTATTGTTTTTTAAATTCTTAAAATATCCTATAGCAAATTGATTGAGTAATTGAGGTTTAACGTATTTACCACTTGGTGTCCAAATATCTAACGGTGTAGGCGAACTTGTATTTGATAACAAATGCAAATATTGACTCATTTTGTTATAACTCGCTTTTATAGAATTACTCGAATTAATTTGGTATGCCAAGGACACACGTGGTTCTATATTGAAAAAGCTTGAAATAATGTCATTTCGCTTGAAAGACTCCGTGCCTATTGGTTCTGCTTTTTCATAAATTTGAAAATCTTCGTTGAAAACTACGGCTTCATTATTTTCATATAGATTTAATTCATCTTGACCTAATCTAAGAAAAGAACTCAACCGAAATCCATAAGACAATGCTAATTTATCAGACACTTTTTGTTCAGCATCCAAATAAATGGCGTTTTCAAGAGCAAACTTATCAATGAGTTTAAAAGGATTTATGCCTGAAGTTTCAGATGTAGGGTTGATATCTCCAGGATTAAACTTATAATAAATACTGTTTAGACCGTATTGTAACTTGAATTTATCGGATATATAATGTTTAAAGTCGTATTTTAAGTTGAAATTTTTAATGCCCGATACCCAATCAAATTCAACAAAACTTAATTTTAGACTGTAATAATAATCAGAATAAATAAGTGATACATTTGAAAACAGTTTGTTGGAAAGCAAGTGATTCCATCTAAAATTTAAAACCGTGTTTCCGTAAGTATTATCGAAAGTTTCACTAATTCTGAACACATCGCGTCCAAAATACCCAGAAAGATATATGCTATTTCTGTTATTTAGTTTGTAGCTTAACTTGGTGTTTAAATCGTAGAAATAAGCACTATTATCAACATCAAAAAGTGGTAAAAATAGATGTGCATAACTGGACCTACCTCCAAAAAGGAATGAACCTTCATCTTTTTTTAACGGGCCTTCAATAAGCAATCTGCTAGATACTAAGCCAACACCTCCATTGGCATGAAAAGCATTGCTGTTTCCTTCTTTTTGATAAATATCCAAAACAGAGGAAACCCTACCACCGTATCTTGCTGGGATACCACCTTTATATAGTTTTAAATCTTTGATGGCATCTGGGTTGAAAACCGAAAAGAATCCAAACAAATGTGATGAGTTAAAAATAGTAGCTTCGTCTAAAAGAATTAAATTTTGGTCTACCGATCCACCACGAACATTAAACCCCGAAGCACCTTCACCAGCACTTGTTACTCCTGGTAATAACGTAATGGCTTTAATAATATCTGCTTCTCCCAACACGACAGGTATTTCTTTTATACTGCTTGCCGTTAAGCGGTTTACACTCATTTGCGGCGCTTGAATATTTACTTTTTCAATGTTCTCTGTTAGAACAATTTCGTTTAAAGTTTCCAACGAATCCGTTAAGTTGAAATTTTTGGTAAGGTTTTCAGATAGTGTGATGGTTTCGCTTATTGTGGTAAAACCTAAGTAACTAATTATAATTTTATAAGTGCCTTTTGGCAACGTTATAGAGTAAAAACCATACTCATTGGTTGTAGTGCCTGTTTTTAATTCAGGGAAAATAATACTAACACCTATAAGGGTCTCGTTGTTTTTCTCTTCAGAAACAATTCCTTTGAGAGTGAATTTATCTTGAGCGATTGTAGGTATATTGCTGAAACAAAATATAAAAAGAAAACATATAATTATGTTTTTCATTAAATGCTTTTTTTTATAAATGTATAAAAAAAAAGCTCCTTAATAGGAGCTTTTTAAAACTGTATTTATTTTTTCTATTAATTTAAGATGCTATTGAACGTTTCGCTTGGTCGCATCGCATTATTAACTAAAGCTTCATTTGGTTCGTAATAACCACCAATATTTACTGGTTTTCCTTGAATTTGGTTAAGCTCATTTACAATAGCTGTTTCATTTGCAGCCAATTGTTTAGCTATTGGTTCAAATTCTGCCTTTAGAGCGGCGTCTTTTGTTTGGTTTGCTAAGGCTTGCGCCCAATACAATGCTAAATAAAAATGACTTCCTCTATTGTCTAATTCACCTGCTTTACGAGAAGGCGATTTTCCGTTATCAAGTAATTTGCCTGTAGCTTCGTCTAAAGTATCGGCTAAAACTTGAGCTTTAGGGTTGTTGTTTGCTGCTGATAAATGTTCTAAAGAAACAGCTAATGCTAAAAATTCACCTAAAGAATCCCAACGTAAATGGTTTTCATTAATAAATTGCTCAACATGTTTTGGTGCTGAACCACCAGCACCAGTTTCAAACAAGCCTCCGCCATTCATTAAAGGAACGATTGATAACATTTTTGCACTGGTACCAACTTCTAAAATCGGGAATAAATCGGTTAAATAATCACGTAAAACGTTTCCAGAAACTGAAATAGTATCTTTTCCTTCTTTAAGTCTTTCGCAAGTAAATAATGTTGCGTCTATAGGAGATAAGATTCTTAAATCTAAGCCCGTTGTATCATAATCTTTTAAGTAAGTGTTTACTTTTTTGATTAGCTCAGCATCATGTGCTCTGTTTTCATCCAACCAGAAAACAGCAGGAGTTTCGGATGCTTTAGCACGTGTAACGGCTAATTTCACCCAATCTTGAATAGGTGCATCTTTTGTTTGACACATTCTCCAGATATCTCCAGCTTCTACGTTATGTTGTAACAACGTATTTCCAGAAGCATCAATAACACTTACAGTTCCGTTTGATGTTATTTCGAATGTTTTGTCATGTGAACCATATTCCTCTGCTTTTTGAGCCATTAACCCAACGTTTGGTACGGTGCCCATAGTTGTTGGATCAAAAGCACCATTCTTTTTGCAAAAATCGATGGTAGCAGCATAAATACCTGCATAACTACTATCTGGAATAACCGCTTTGGTGTCTTGAAGTTTGCCTTCGGCATTCCACATTTGTCCAGATGTACGTATCATGGCAGGCATAGAAGCATCAATGATTACATCACTTGGTACGTGTAAGTTAGTAATGCCTTTGTCGCTATTTACCATAGCTACAGCAGGACCGTTTTTAAATGCTGCATCAATATCTGTTTGAATTTCGTTGCGTTTTGACTCTGGCAACGTTTGAATTTTTTCAACTAAATTCCCAAAACCGTTATTTACGTTAACACCAATTTTTTCTAAAGTTTCGGCATGTTTTTCAAACACATTTTTGAAAAATACTTTTACAGCATGTCCAAAAATAATAGGGTCGCTCACTTTCATCATGGTGCCTTTCATGTGTAATGAAAATAACACATTTTTGGCTTTTGCATCGGCTATTTGCGCTTCTAAAAAGCTTACTAATGCTGTTTTACTTAAAACAGTGGCATCAATAATTTCGCCTTTTAATAATTTGAAGCTATCTTTTAAAACAGTAGCAGTTCCATGACTGTCTGTATGTACAATTTTAATGTTAGTAGCTTCGGGTAAGGTTACCGATTTTTCGTTGTGGAAAAAATCGCCAGCATCCATAGTTGCTACATGTGTTTTTGAATCGCTGCTCCATGCACCCATAGAATGTGGGTTCTTTTTTGCGTAATTCTTTACTGCTTTTGGCGCCCGTCTGTCTGAGTTACCTTCACGAAGTACAGGGTTTACAGCACTTCCTTTAATTTTATCGTAGCGTGATTTGATGTCTTTTTCTGCATCGTTAGCAGCCTCATCTGGATAGTTAGGAATTGCAAATCCTTGAGATTGTAATTCTTTTATGGCAGCTTTTAACTGCGGAATTGAAGCACTAATGTTTGGTAATTTAATAATGTTGGCATCAGGGCTTTTTGCCAATTCACCAAGTATAGCCAAATCGTCTGGAACATATTGGTCTTCATTTAAAAAATCCGGAAAAACGGCTAAAATTCTTGCAGCTAAAGAGATATCTCTAGTTTCAATATTAATACCAGAAGACTTAACAAAAGCTTTAACAATTGGTAAAAAAGAACGGGTTGCTAATGCTGGAGCTTCATCAGTTTTTGTATAAATAATTTTAGACATTAATGTAACGGTTTTTTTATGTTAGTATTTAGCTATAATTAAAATGCGACATACAATAACGTTTTCGCGACGCGAATATACAAAAATTGGCTTTTATAAATGCTTAAACGATTAATCAAAAGTGGTAATATATACAATATTTTACATAATTTTAAAAAAGGTAGCAACTAATAAGAATTCATTAATAAAATATTGAAGAAGCTATAAAAAACAAAAGCCATATCACTGCAGAATTGAATCTACTTTGACATGGCTTTCTTTGAAATAATATAACTTAATCTAATTGATATTTCTACCAAATCAATTTAGTTTTTAGGCTAAATTTTTTCAATTTAAGTGCTATTATTTCAATGAAACATTTCTGTAATTTTCAAAATGTATTGATTTATTACTAAAAATGTTTCTAATAATTGTTTTTCTTGATGCCATTAATTTTCTTTTCGTTTTTCACGTCAAGTTTTTTTAAGACATTGCTTTAATTATAATAACAATCCTTTCGGCACTATTATTTTTTCAAGCTTTCAATTATACTAGTTGCTGCCTATTTATGTATGCAGTACTTTTTATAATATCTTGGTTTCTTGCTACCACACATTTACACATGCTGCAATAAAACCTCAAAAAACAATTACAAATAAATAAAGAACGTTACCTTATAAGAAACTAAATCAAATTCATTTTTCAGATGAAACCAGTTTACACTGTATTTATGTTTCTTATATGCTAAGATACTACACATATCCCGAAAAAACAAAACATTTAACATTTTATATATCAACCACTTATAAACCGGAGTTATTAACTTTTGTTAATAAAAAAAGCCCTGAGAAGTTTCAGGGCTTTTGCTTGCTTTCGCAATAATACTTTATTAACGTCTACGTTCTTTAATTCTGGCTTTTTTACCAGTAAGACCTCTAAAGTAGTAGATTCTAGCTCTACGCACTTTACCGCGTTTATTAACTTCAATTTTTTGCAATGCAGGTAAATTAACAGGGAAAATACGCTCCACACCAATAGTACCAGACATTTTTCTAATGGTAAAAGTTTCTGATGAACCAGATCCTCTTCTTTGAATTACTACACCTCTAAAAAACTGGGTACGTACTTTTTCGCCCTCTCTAATTTCATAGTATACAGTAATTGTGTCTCCAGCTCCAAACTCTGGAAAGTCTTTTTTTGCTACAAATTCGTCTTGTACAAACTTTACTAAAGATTCCATATCTTTAAATTTTAATTGATTAATTCGAAACAACATTCACGATTCTCGCCAGAGGTTAACCCGAAATTGGGTGCAAAGATAACTAAAAAGTTAAAAGTTAAAAGTTAAAAGTTAAAAGTTTTTAAAAATTAAGTGTTTAGACAGTCTCTTAATCTTCTAATAAATCGGGTCTACGTTCTTTTGTTCTCAAATAGGCTTGCTCTTCACGCCATTTTTCAATTTCAGGGAAGTTGCCACTAAATAATAATTCAGGTACTTTCCAACCTTTATATTCCCGGGGTTTGGTGTAAATAGGGGGTGCTAGTAAATTATCTTGAAACGAATCGGTTAGTGCAGAGGTTTCATTGCCCAAAACACCAGGTATTAATCTAATAATAGTATCACAAAGTACAGCAGCAGCTAATTCGCCGCCAGACAAAACGTAGTCGCCAATAGAAATTTCACGGGTTATAAAATGGTCGCGTACACGTTGGTCAACGCCTTTATAATGTCCGCATAAAATAATGATGTTTTCTTTTAACGATAAGTGGTTGGCAATACCTTGTTTTAAGGTTTCACCATCGGGTGTCATATAAATAACTTCGTCGTAATGGCGTTGTGCTTTTAATGCCGAAATACATTTGTCTATAGGCTCTACCATCATAACCATGCCAGCGCCACCGCCAAATTGGGTATCGTCAATTGATTTATACCTGTCGGTAGTATAATCTCGTAAATTGTGGAAATGAACCTCCACCAAATTGGCTTCAATAGCGCGTTTTAAAATGGAGGCTTCAAACGGACTTTTAAGTAATTCGGGTAAAACGGTAATGATATCGATGCGCATGGTTTTGTATTAAGAATTGCAAAGATAATTGAATTAATGAATTTTAGGAATATGGCTTTTGTGATGATTGTTTATGTGGCTGTAATAGTGTCGAAATTGTAGAGATTAATTCATTTGTACCCGATAAAAGATTCAAGATCGCTTCGCTAAAAGAAAATAGAATAAAGAAAACAGCATATGATTAAATGACAACAAATTGATATTCAAACGCATATTTGCATTTGTAAAAGTTTTATCAGACAACAATGAGATTAATTATTTAAAATCACTTTGTTTCCCGTAATAGCAATAAAAAAATCTGCAAGAAGCTCTTGCAGATTCTAAACTATTTATAATGAAGTGGTTTGAACCGCTTCAATGCTTATTTCTTATCCTTAATTGTTTTTTGTTTATTTATTTCGTCTTGTAATTGGCGGCGTACTTTTTGTTCACGTTCAACAGCTGTTTTACGATGCTCTTCAAATTCTTCTTCAACATCTGAAAGTGCACGTTTGGCTTCTTTGGTAACAGCATGACTGTTTTTAAATTTATAAATAAAGAAAATAAGTAAAGCTAATAATATGGCTATTATAGACCACATGAGTCCACTATAGCCACCTTTGCTCATTTGGACACCAAACAACGACATGCTGTTTTTTTCACTTTTGGTTTTGTCTAACGTGCTTTGTGTGTTGGAAAGACTGGTTTTTAGATCTTCAATTTCTTGTGCTTGGGCTTTTACCGTAATTCCGGTAGCGACTAAATCTTTTCGAATGGCTTGTAATGAGTCTAGCACATGTGCTTTTAAATCGGTTAACCAAAAAGCTTTAATAACTTTGTATGATTGTCCGCGTTCATCTCTCCAACCATTTGATTTCGTAATCACATAATCAAATTGGTTATCAAGTGTGCCACTATTTAAAGACAGTTTGTCGTCCTCAGAATCACTTGTTTGGGCAAAAATTGTTAATGAAAATAATAGGGTTAGTAAGGTTAAAGATTTGGTAAAATTCATTTTTGGATGGTTTTTCGTTTTTTTTAATTTACTAATTTAAAAAATAATGTCAATAAACAGTTTAAATTTAACAAAAAGCCTCACTATGTGAGGCTAAATTATATACGATGAAAAATGTAAATTAGATTTTTAAATCTAAATAATTCCCCTAAGGCTCTGCCGGGGTGTCCAATTCACCTCTCCTTTGGAGAGGTCAGAACTGCCTTTTTGGGCAGTTCTGGGTGAGGTAAAATACAAAATTTCGGTTTTTGGCCCTGAGGTCAAAATGAAACAGGCGAAACCTGTACTGAGCCTAGTCGAAGTATACCTCTATGGTTCTGCCTCAAGGATAGTCTGTTTCAAGAAATTTTTTATTTAATAGTAAGTAAAACGTCTTACTTTGGCGATGTATTTAGCAAGTCTAATAACTTGTTGGCTATAGCCATATTCGTTATCGTACCAAATATAGAGCACCACATTTTTGCCGTCCGGACGCATTATCGTTGCTTTACTATCATAAATGGCAGGAGCCGAACAGCCAACAATATCGGTAGATACCAATTCGTCACTTAATTCATATTTTATTTGTTCAACCAAATCACCTTCTAAAGCATATTTTTTTAATGTGGTATTGATGCCATCAATAGAAGTTTTGTTTTTTAATTCTAAATTAAGAATCGCTAGCGACCCATTTGGCACAGGAACACGAATGGCATTAGAGGTTAGTTTGCCAGTTAAGCTAGGCAATGCTTTTGCAACAGCACTACCTGCGCCAGTTTCGGTAATAACCATATTTAAACCTGCAGCACGCCCACGACGGTATTTACTATGAAGGTTATCAACTAAATTTTGGTCGTTTGTATAGGCGTGAATCGTTTCTATATGCCCACTTTTTATTCCAAAAGAATCTTCAATAACTTTTAAAACGGGTGTTATAGCATTGGTGGTACACGAAGCTGCCGAAAAGATATGAAGCGTGTCGGGGTTGTTTTCTAAATGATTAACGCCATACACGATATTAGGCACTTCTTTTCCGGGGGCTGTTAGTAAAACCTTATCAACACCTTTGGATTTCAAATGCCTGCTTAAATTTGTTTTGTCTCTATAAGCACCTGTATTATCAATAACTAAGGCATTGTCGATGCCATATTTGGTATAATCTATCTCTTCCGGTGCATTTGCAGAAATAATGTTTACGGTAGTACCATTAATTATTAAGGCATTGTTTTGTGCATCAATAGATACGGAACCAGAAAAATCGCTATGAACAGAATCGTTACGTAATAGTGCAGCTCTTTTTTCAAGCATTTGGGTATCAATAGGGCCCCGAATGACAATGGCTCTTAAACGTAACTGACTACCTTTACCTGTACGTGCCATTAATTCGCGGGCAACTAATCTACCAATTCTGCCAAAACCATAAAGTATAACATTTTTAGGTTTAAAATATTCAGCTTTACTGGCACCTTTTAATTTTTCGGAAATAAATCCTCTGGTGGAATTGTAATTATTTTCTTCTAAATGATATTCATAGGTTAATTTGCCAATATCCAATTTTGCCGGTGGAATTTCCATAGATTTTATAGTTTGGGCAATTTCAACAGAATCGAAAATAGAAATGGGTTTTTGTACAAATTTACCAGCATATTCGTGCAAGTTTAAAATTTGACTCACATTCCGGTCAATTAACTGATTTCTAAAAATGACTAGCTCAATAGATTTATCGTACCACAAGTCGTTCACGATTTTTATAAACTCTACGGTGGCTTTTCTACGGTCAGCTTGAAAAGCTAATTCTTTCTCATAATTTTTGTTAATGGGCATGCTTAAATAGTTTTAGTTGTTGTGAATTTTCGGCAAAAATACTACAACTCAAACGTTTTCGTTGACCTTTTTAACAAAAAAATAACCTCTTAAAAAATTTCTTCTAAGAGGTTATTTAAGTATGTAAATCTTTTTTTATCTAAAGTTATAACGTTCTTTTTCGCCGTTAGAATTTATAAGTTCTATTTGTAAAGGCTCATAATAAGATTTATTTTCGATGGCTGCCTTGACATCGTCAACAGTATTGATTTTAATATTGTTGATGGAAGTGATGATGGCGCCTTCTTTAACGCCATTATTTTTCCAATAATCGGCATACTTTCCATTTAACTCAGTTATCTTAACACCGTTAGGAGCTTTTAGTTTCTTTAAATCTTCACGCTTAGCATTTTTAACCATACCAACCAGTGGTAATATAAAGGTGTCGTTTTTGGTTAAAGTAACAGCAATCGTTTTTATATTACCATCCCTTGATACTTTTAAGTTTACAACATCATTAACACGTTTTGCATTAATATGACCTGTTAAATCAGCAAATTTCGATACTTTGATACCATCGATTTCTTTAATGATATCCCCTTTTTTTACACCAGCTTTTTCGGCACCAGAGGCTTCAATAACACTTTCAATATAAAGACCTTCAATTTCATTAACACCTAGTTCCAAAGCTTCCTTTGAGTTTGAATTGAGTATGTTGACTCCTAAAATACCGTTTTGCACATTACCATACTCCATAATATCTTCAATAACACGACGTGCAATGTTACTTGGTACAGCAAACGAATATCCAATATACGAGCCCGTTTGTGACGAAATTGCAGTGTTAATACCAATAAGTTCTCCTCTAACGTTTACAAGGGCGCCACCCGAATTTCCTGGGTTTACAGCAGCATCGGTTTGAATAAACGATTGTGAGCTAGTACCCGATAAATCTCTTGATTTTGCACTAATAATGCCTGCCGTAACGGTAGATGTTAGGTTAAATGGATTCCCTACAGCCAAAACCCATTCACCAATTTTAGCTTGGTCCGAATCTGCAAATGTTACAAAAGGCAATTCTTCATCGGCTTGAATTTTTAAAAGAGCAATATCTGTTTTAGGATCCGATCCTACAATTTCGGCTTTATAGGTTTTGTTATTATTTAAGGTAACCGATAATTCATCTGAATTATTAATAACATGGTTATTCGTAATAATATAGCCGTCGGCATTTATAATAACGCCTGAACCTGTTCCCATTTGCGCACGTGGAGTGGTTCTTCCTGAAAATAAATCCTGCAAGCTTAATTGGCCACTACTAATCGAAATATTTTTAACATGTACCACCGCATTTACAGCATTTTCGGCAGCAACCGTAAAATCTGGGGTTTCATAAGCTAAATTGTTTACGTTACTAGTGGGTAAAAATACAGGATTTGGATTTGGTGCTGTTACAACAAATTCACTTTTTGGTTCTACAAAAACTTTGTAAGTACCAAGGGTTAAAGCGCCGCCTAATGCCGAAACCAACACTAATGATAATATCTTCTTCATAATCTTCATAAATTTTCAGTTTAAGTTTTATTTTTTTAAGAACGATTAAAATTACATATTTATTAAAATTCAACTACAACTTTAACGATTTTTAACGCCGATTTTAACGGCGTTTTAACAACAATAAAATCCGCTAATTTATTTGGGCGTTACCACAAGGGTCGGGCTTTTATTCGTAATTAAATATTTTTTTAGAGGAACTCATGAATATAAATATTTCGTTACAAGTCCTCGCTCGTTCCTCGCTGTGGGCTTTCCACTGCAAATGTGGAACATTCACGATTTCAAATTTATCAAAGTAAAATGTATGAGTAATCCCTAACGCACATACTACAAACAACATTTTAAAAACCGAAATTATAGTTTGCCAGTAAAAAGTAAAAAGACTTCTTTATCTTTGTGCCTTATTATGCAACAGACTTTTTATAAATATCAAGGAACAGGAAACGATTTTGTGATGATAGATAATCGTCAACAAACGTTCAACAAAAAAGATACCAAACATATTGCATTTTTATGCGACAGACGTTTTGGGATAGGAGCAGATGGTTTAATTCTATTAGAAAACCATCCTACTTTAGATTTTAAAATGGTGTATTACAATGCCGATGGAAACGAAAGTACCATGTGTGGCAATGGTGGACGCTGTTTGGTGGCATTTGCAAATCAACTGGGTGTTATTAAAGATAAAGCTGTTTTTGAAGCCATTGATGGGTTGCACCATGCTACTATTAATAATGGTATTGTAAAACTTCAAATGCTTGATGTTGATGTGGTAGAAAAACATGAAAACCACGTATTTTTAAATACAGGGTCACCTCACCACGTACAGTTTGAAGATCAAATAGAGAATTTCGATATTAAAACCAAAGGTGCAGCGATCCGTTACGGTGCACCGTATAACGAAGCAGGTAGTAATGTTAATTTTGTAAAGAAAATTAGCGACCAAATTTTTGCTGTTAGAACATACGAGCGTGGGGTGGAAGACGAAACCTTATCTTGTGGCACAGGTGTAACTGCCGTAGCATTGGCAATGCATGCACTTAAGCAAACTAACGAAAACCTGATTACATTAAAAGTTCAAGGTGGCGAATTACAGGTGAGTTTTGATTTGGAAAATGGTATTTATAAAAATGTGTGGCTCATAGGGCCAGCTTCATTTGTTTTTAGCGGAACGATATGATGACCTTAAAAGGAGAACATATTTATTTACGCGCTTTAGAACCCGAAGATTTGGAGTTTATTCATACTATTGAAAACGACGAATCGGTTTGGGAAATAAGCAACACCATTACGCCCTATTCAAAATTTTTAATAAAACAGTATTTAAAACAATCCCATAAAGATATTTTTGAAGTAAAACAATTACGCTTGGTTATATCGAGTTATGATAACGTGGCATTGGGGATGATAGACTTGTTTGATTTCGATTTTAAAAATAGTAGAGCCGGTGTTGGCATTTTAGTAAAAGAACTTAACGATAGAGCTAAAGGTTTTGGTAGTGAAGCTCTAAAATTACTTATAAATTATAGTTTTACACATTTAGGTTTGCATCAGTTATATTGTAATGTTTCAGAAGAAAATGATATAAGTATCAAGCTTTTTACCAAACAAGGTTTTAAAAAAATAGGATTAAAAAAGGACTGGATCCTTGTAAACGGTTCTTATAAAAACGAGTATATATTTCAGCTTATAAATAATTAAATGTACATAAAAAAGATACTTCTGGCCATTGTGTTTATTGGGTTAGCTATTGCGGCATATTTTGCTTACTATGTTTATAATGTCATGATTGATTCCAATACGGCCTTCAATAATGATACGGCCTATGTTTATGTGCCCACCAATGCAACTTACGATGATGTCAGGCAACAATTGGAACCCTTATTGAAGGATATTAATACTTTTGATGTGCTTGCAAAACAAAAAAAGTACGCAGGCAATATTAAAGCAGGACGCTTTGCGATTACAAAGGGCATGAACAATAATGATATTATCAACTCCATTAGAAGCAGAAACCTGCCTATGACCTTGTCTTTTAACAATCAGGAAAGTCTTGAAAAATTGGCAGGACGTGTTTCTTCTCAAATCGAAGCCGATAGCGTGTCTTTACTTAATGCTATGAAAGACACCTTGTTTTTATCAAAATATGGTTTTAGCAATGCTACCGCTTTAGGTATGTATCTTCCTAATAGTTATGAGTTTTTCTGGAATACCTCGGCAGAGCAATTTAGAGAACGCATGCTTAAAGAATACAATCGTTTTTGGACAGATGCCAGAAAAGCAAAAGCCAAAGACATAGGTTTAACACGCGATCAAGTGATTGCGCTTGCATCGATAGTTTATGAAGAATCAAAGCAAGCTTCAGAACAACCAAGAATTGCAGGTGTTTACATGAACCGAATTAGAATTGGCATGCCTTTACAAGCAGATCCTACGCTAAAGTTTGCTGCGTATCAATTACCGGAATATAAAGATACCGTTATTAAGCGTGTTTTGAATATACATAAAGACATCGTATCGCCTTATAATACGTATAAAAATTTAGGGCTGCCCCCTGGACTTATTGCGATGCCCGATATTTCGGCTATTGATGCGGTTTTGAATTATGAAAAGCATCAATACCTTTATTTTGCGGCTGATGCCAAACGATTTGGATTTCACAAATTTGCTAAAACCTTATCTCAGCATAATGTAAATGCTAGAGAATATCAACGTTATTTGTCTTCACAAGGAATAAATAGGTAGTGACATATTCAGCAATAAAATACCTGTTGCTTTTTGTTTTGTTGCCATTGTTTTCATTTTCACAATCGAAACTCGACGCCTTTTTGACGCCTAGCGACACACTTAATACATCTAGAAGACATGCTGTTGTAATTACAGAAACGTCACTTGCAGGGATAGCTTTAGTTGGATTGCATCAACTTTGGTATGCCGATTATGAACAATCTAAACTTCATGGTATTAATGATAATAAAGAGTGGCTCCAAATGGATAAAATGGGACATATGTTCACTTCTTATCAAATGGGAAAACATGGTGCACAGTTATTAAATTGGAGTGGTGTAAGTAAAAAGGATCAGTTAATTTATGGGGCTACTTTAGGTTTTGGTTTTTTAACAACGGTTGAAATTTTAGATGGCTATTCACAAGAATGGGGTTTTTCTTGGGGTGATATTTTGGCAAACGCATCGGGAACAGGATTATATGTTGGTCAAGAATTGCTTTGGAACGAACAACGCATCGCTTTAAAATTCTCTTTTCATCAAACAAAATATGCTTCTCAACGTTCTGATAAGCTAGGAGAAGGCTTTTTTGAGCAGGTTTTGAAAGACTATAACGGACAAACCTATTGGTTAAGTGCCAATTTGTATTCGTTTTTTAAAGAAAAAAATATGCCAAAATGGTTAAATATTGCTGTAGGATATGGGGCAGACGGTATGTTAACGGGCACGAAAGATATTGACAATCAGTTGTTAACAAATTTAGATAGGCAACGTCAATTCTATTTAAGTTTAGATGTAAATTTGAGTAACATTGAAACAAACTCGAAGTTGCTGAGAACTTTTTTAGACGTTTTTAATATGATAAAAATACCTTTTCCAACTATAGAGTTCAATAAAAAAGGCTGTGTATTTCATCTATTCTACTATTAAAAAAAGTAGTTAAACGATTAGTTTTGATATAATTTAAAAAAAGTCTAATTTTGCACGCTCAAATTTTCAAGCATTTTTACTATGTGATTTTGCTGAAGAAATTTAAAAATTATGAGAAAAAGTATTGCAAGTTACTTGACCCTAACTCTAACAATATGTATTCTATTGTTCGTATCGCTTTCACCAAATGAAACGATAGATTTAAGTAAGTATTCAACAGCTGGCTTAGAATTAAATTATACAGTAAGCCAAGACCATAGCATTACCGACAATGCTTTAGCGTCAAATGAAGTGAACAAGCCAATTTCTCCATTTTTAGGAAAATCGTTTGTAGGATTTAAAGAAGCCTTAGCATTTAAAGAGTCTAGAGGCAATTATTTTATAGTTAACACATTAGGTTATTTAGGTAAGTATCAATTTGGAACAGGTACTTTAAAGTTGATAGGTATTCATAACCCATCATTATTTTTAAAGAATCCTGCACTTCAAGAAAAAGCATTTGTAGCCAATACGCAACGTAATAAATGGATTTTACGAAGGGATATCAAGAATTTTGTTGGTAAAAAGCTTAATGGCATTTTAATTACGGAATCCGGTATTTTGGCAGCTGCCCATTTAGCGGGCGCCGGTAGTGTGAAAAACTACTTAAGAAGCTATGGCATTGATAATTTTGAAGACAGTTATGGTACTACCATCGAGTACTATATGAGAAAGTTTTCAGGTTACGATACGTCATCTATTAAAGCTAATAAAAGAGCTAAAGCTATATAGTTTTAGCTTTTATGAAATCGCCATGATTTGGAAATACCAAACACCAATGAAAATAAAGCGATAGCATATGACCATTAAAAACAAATAATATTTACATATGAATAATAAATATCGTAGGTCTTTTATGTAGGTCTACGATATTTTTTTTCCACTCTTTTGCAGTCTGTGTTTTTATAAACTCTGTGGGTAGTGTAATATCGCAGGCCACACAAATTTGCGTGTTTTGGTCTAAATAATGGCTCAAATCTTCAAGCATTTTATTGTTTCGGTAAGGTGTTTCAATAAATATTTGAGATTGATTATGTTCAAAAGACAAACGCTCTAATCGTTTCATTTCATTTTTTCGTTCGGTTTTATCAATAGGTAGATAGCCGTTAAAAGCGAAACTTTGTCCGTTCATACCCGAACTCATCAACGCCATTAAAATAGAAGATGGACCAACTAATGGCACTACTTTTATGTTTTTTTGATGGGCTATTTTTACGATGTCAGCACCTGGGTCTGCAACGCCTGGGCAACCAGCTTCAGAAAGTAAACCAATATTAATTCCATTTAAACAAGGCTCTAAAAAACTTGGTAAATCCATAATATCGGTGTGTTTGTTTAAATGAAACATCTTTAATGAAGACTGGGATTTTTCTGAAGCAATTCGTTTTATAAAATGTCGCGCTGTTTTATCATTTTCAACAATAAATGTATTGGTTTCTTCAATAACTTGCTTGACTGTAATCGGAAGTACTTCTAAAGGTTCGTTGTCGCCTAAAGTTGTTGGTATAAGGAATAATTTTCCTAAAGGATTTGCCATTAATATTTGATGAGTTTTTTAATTTCTTTCACGCCGTTACTATCTGCCAACTCAATAAAATAAATACCATCTGCCAAGTTATTAACGTGTAAGGTTGTTAATGGATTGTTTATTGATGTTGTTAGCTTGATTTGCTTGCCGTGAATATCGGAAATTTTAATAGATTCTAAAGGGTTTTTAAGCTGGGATACATTAAAATTTATAAGATTGTTTGTAGGGTTTGGATACATGCTAATATTCAGCTTATTAAGGTCTTCAGTATTTAAACTCGTATCCACAATTTTAAAGACCTCACCGGATTCTAGACCTGCAATGTAAAGTTCACCAGTATTATCTTCGCCAAAAGTAGTCCAACCTTTGTTGCTGTATTGTTGTGGAAAGGTCATAGTCCAATTAGGACCATTTGGTGTAAGCACGCCAATTTCGTCGCTACAATAATCAGCAAAAAAATAAAGACCTGTTAAGCTTGGGTAAAGTGAACCTCTGTAACGAAAACCCCCAGTGATGGAGCATTTAAAAGCACCATCTCCATCGTGTGAATACTCTGCAATGGGGCGTGTTGTAGAACTTTCTGGTGGACAATCACTGGTGTTATATGGGTGGTTCGCACCTTCATAACAGCGCCAACCATAATTTAAGCCTGAAGTTGTATAAGGAGCCATATTTATTTCTTCATAAGTCCCTTGTCCAACATCGGCAATCCATAAATCGTCAGTCGTTTTGTCGAAAGAAAACCGCCAAGGGTTTCTTAAGCCATAAGCCCAAATTTCTGGTAATGTATTGGTATTTCCATCATTTAAATATGGATTTGTAGAAGGAATAGCGTAGTTGTTTCCATTACTTGTGTTATCAACATCTATCCTAAGGAGTTTACCTAATAATGTATCTAAACTTTGTGCATAATCATTTGGATCTCCTGAGCCACCACCATCGCCACTGGCAATATATAAATAACCATCGGGGCCAAAATTCATATCACCACCATTATGGTTTGAAGCGGGTTGATTTATAGTAAGTAAAATAAGTTCGGAAGTCGCATCTGCCGTCGTTTCATTCGTTCTGGAATATCTTGCTATAACCGTGTTACCAGAATTGTTTATATAATTTACATAAAAATATCCGTTGGTATTATAATTTGGATGAAAAGCCAATCCTAAAAGCCCGCGTTCGCCACCAGAATCGCTAACCTTGCTGTTAATGTCTAAAAAATCCGTGCTATTTACAGTACCATTAGCATTTAGTATTTTGATGACACCTTTGCGTTCAACAACAAATAATTTGTTGTCGTTAGCATGTTTAATACTTACAGGAGCATCAAATCCGTTTGCGATTAATTCGATGTCGATATTTTGGGCCGATATTAGAGATGCAGTGCAGATGATTAGAAACGAGGCTAAGTTTTTCATCTTATTAATATTTAAGGGTTTACGATAGCCTAAGTTACAAAAAATCTTTTTGAAAACTATGAATATTAATTTTGAAGCCTAGTTGCTATAACAGAACATGCTTCATCTAGCATATGGTAAACATTTTCAAAACCATCATTTCCACCAAAGTAAGGGTCTGGAACATTATAGTTTTGGTTCGGATGAATTTCATTTAAAATAAACTTGACTTTTGCTTTATCTTGTTCGTTTCTGGCAAGTAACAAAACATTTCGGTAGTTAGATTCGTCCATGACATAAATAATGTCAAACTTATCAAAATCTGACACATTAAATTGGCGCCCTTTTAAATTTGAAATGTCTAAACCATGTTTTCTAGCAATGGCTATAGATCGACTGTCAGGATTTTTACCAATATGATAATCACCAGTACCTGCGGAATCTACAAAAAACGAATCGCTTGTAAGTTTAGACTTTAAAATGCCTTCAGCTAATGGTGAACGACAAATATTGCCTAAACATACCATTAGAATCTTAGTCATTTTATTTGAGTTTAGACTGAAAGTTTTTTGGTTATATCTTCAACATATTTTCTAAACTGTTTGTCTGTTGTAGATAAATTATCAACTGTTTTACAAGCATGTAACACAGTGGCGTGGTCGCGTTTTCCAATTTGGGAACCAATACTAGCCAAAGATGCTTTAGTAAACTTTTTAGCAAAAAACATAGCTAACTGACGCGCTTGTACAATGTGGCGTTTTCTCGTTTTAGATTGTAAAGTATCAATATCCATTTGGAAATAATCGGACACCACTTTTTGGATGTAATCAATGGATACTTCGCGTTTGGTATTTTTTACAAACTTTTCAACAATTATTCTCGCTAAATCGATGGTAATCTCTTTTTTGTTGAAAGATGATTGCGCAATTAACGAAATAATAGCACCTTCCAATTCACGCACATTCGATTTAATGTTTTTGGCAACATATTCAATAATATCGTCGGGCATATCTACGCCATCGCGATATAATTTGTTTTTTAATATAGAAACGCGGGTTTCAAAATCGGGTGTTTGTAGTTCTGCCGAAAGTCCCCATTTAAAACGAGATAACAAGCGTTGCTCAATATCTTGCATATCAACAGGTGCTTTATCACTTGTTAAAATAACCTGTTTTCCGTTTTGGTGTAAATGGTTGAATATATGAAAGAATACATCTTGTGTCCCCGTTTTTCCTGAAAGGAATTGAACGTCGTCAATAATCAATACATCAATAATTTGATAGAAATGGATAAAATCATTTCTATTATTTTTCTTAACAGAATCTATATATTGTTGCGTAAATTTTTCCGCAGAAATGTATAGAACTGTTTTCTCTGGGTATTTGTCTTTAATGTCTACACCAATAGCATGTGCTAAATGGGTTTTTCCTAAACCAACGCCGCCAAAAATAAGTAACGGGTTGAAAGATGTGCCACCAGGTTTTGAGGCCACGGCTAACCCTGCACTACGTGCCAAACGGTTAGAATCGCCTTCTAAAAAATTTTCAAAACTATAGTTTGGATTAAGTTGCGATTCTATCTTTACATTTCTAATGCCTGGTATTACAAATGGATTTCGTAATTCGGGGCTTTTATTGTTAAGAGGAACATCAACTTCCTGGGATTTCATGGCACTCCTGTTTGAACTCGGAATTTTTTCTGTAAAAGGCTGTTTGTTGCCATACGTGTTTTCCATTTTAATAATGTAAACAAGTTTGGCTTTTTCGCCTAATTCTTTTGTAAGAGATACTTTAAGGATTTTTACGTAGTGTTCTTCAAGCCACTCATAAAAAAATTTACTAGGTACTTGTATGCTTAACGCATTGTCTGTAAGTTTAACCGCTACAATAGGTTCAAACCAAGTTTTGTATGCTTGCGGTTGGATATTATCCTTTATGAATTCTAGACAACTATTCCATACCGTTTGCGCAGTTACACTCATTTTTATTCTTCTGGTTTTGTTCGTTAGGTTTGTGAGATAAAACTAATAATATTAGCCCCCTTTTGGTTTGGCAAATATGTGAACAAAATTCTTAAAAAAAAAATGAATTAGTATTGAATTTCTAGAATTTTTTCCCCATGTTTAACCTCTTGCCGAAGCTACAAAAAAATATTTAATAAACCTTATGAAAATCGACGAAATACAAATAAGAGTGAGATATGGTGAAACCGACCAAATGGGTGTTGTGCATCACGGAAATTACGCATTATATCTTGAAATGGGGCGTATTGAATGGCTTAGGAAATTAGGGATTTCTTATAAAAGTATGGAAAAAAATGGGGTGATGCTGCCCGTAGTTTCTTTGAATATAAACTATAAAAAATCAGCAGGTTATGATGATGTAATTAATGTAAAAACTCAACTAAAAAACATGCCAACGGCAAGGATAGAATTTGAGTATGAAATTACTAATGAGATGGGGGATATTTTGACAACAGCTCATACAACATTAGTGTTTATAGATATGAAAACAAACCGACCAATAAAAGCGCCTCAGTATATTTTGGATGCTATTACGAAATAG